>JBCCOF010000006.1:0-45526 GCA_039025455.1 Pseudomonadota bacterium
CCCGGCTCGCGCAGATTGCGGGCCTGTATCACGCGCGCATCCTGACGCGCGATGTCCGGAGTTTCATCTGCGGCAATCAGAAACGCCAGCATATCCTTTGATTTGGCGTAATTGCCCCGATTGGAGAGGTAGCGCGCGACGAAAAGAATCTGGGCCGACGAGACTTCGGGATTTTCGTTGTAGACGGCTCTGGTCTTATCGGCTGTCTCGATCAGGAATTGGCGGAAATCCGCCTCGTCAATGCCCTGGCTCTCGACCATGAATTGCTACGAGACATTTCCCGACACGCGCGCCACTTCGTTGGCGTAATTGGCTTCCTCAAGAAAGTACTCCGCGGCCTCGGCGCGCAGCTCGGCTTCGGCACGCGCATCGTTGGCCCGCACCGCAAAAATGCCGACCCCGATCACACCAGCGATCACAGCGGCAATCGCTGCCCCGCCCATCGCAGTAGCGAGCTTGTTGCGCGCGAGCAGCTTTGTGAATGTTGTAATGGCCGATACCGGCCGCGCCGCCACAGCAAACCCGCTCAGATAGCTGCTCAAGTCGTCGCGCAGCGCATCGACCGAACCGTAACGGTCAGCCGGATCGAATGACGTTGCCTTTGCAAGCACGGCGGCGAGGTCCGGATCGGCGATCCGCTTGGCATCAATCGCGACGCCAGCATCGCTTTGGCGCACTGGCAATGATCCCGCTTCGAGCAGATGGATGAGCATTCCGATGGCGAAGATATCGGTCGCCGCACTCACCGGATTTCCAAGCAGCTGCTCCGGCGCCGCATAGGCGAATGTGACCGGACCGCGCTGTCCCGCGTCTGCCGGATGGTCGAGCAGGGAAGCGACCCCGAAGTCGATCAATCGCAGTTCACCCTCGGCAGTGATCAACACGTTGTCGTGCTTGATGTCGCGGTGAAGCACCAGCCGACCATGCGCGTGAGAGACCGCCGCGCAAAGTTTCAAGACAAGGTTCAATCTCGCCTTGCGATCAAGGCCTGCGACCCGGCAGTGTCTATCGATTGGCGAGCCGTCGACGAACTCCATCGTCATATAGGGCGCGTTGTCTTGCGTCGTTCCTCCATCGACAATCCGCGCAATGTTGGGATGCTCCAATTGCGCAAGCCTTTGGCGTTCGGCCTCGAACCTCTCGCCAATCTTCGCTCCCGCGTTTCGCGCAAGCTTCAAGGCAACGCGTTGCTCGAACAGTCCATCGGCGCGCCGGGCCTCGTACACCTCACCCATGCCACCTGAGCCAAGCAGCGTCCCGATCTCCCAGATGCCAAGACGGTCGCCAGGATTAAGCCTATTGGCCGGAGCCTCTTCGTTGTCGGGCATATGGGTCTGCATGAAGAAACGGGCGCTCTCGCCCTGCGCCCGCAGCCCCTCGATTTGTTCTTTCAGGTCAGCGTCTTCGCGGCCCAGCCGCTCCAGCTCAAGCGCCAGATCCTCGGGACCGAGTGTCTCGAGATGCGTCAGTGCGTTCGAAATTGCTGCCCAATCCACCGATCATTCCCCGCTCGTTAGGCGCAGAACGATAATGGTTAGAGCGAATTGCTCAATGACCTAAGTGTGGGTCAGGACAATCAAGGCGACTGGGACCGCCACTCGACTGATCGCGACGAGCGTTATCCAAGGCCCCGGGCGCGCCCAACAGCGCTGACCCGGAGCCTGAATGACAGATCAGAAGTTGATTTCAGCCGTCACGTAAACGCGTCGTGGATCACCATAGAAACCCGTGAGCGTCCCCTCCAGGCCGAGTGTTGGTGTGAATGGCACACCACCGGTCCCGCCTGCCACGAAGTTGTAGCCCGCCACGATGTATTCTTTATCAAGCAGGTTCTTGCCGTGCACACCGATCGAGAACAGGCCGCTATCGGCGGTGTAGACCAGACTTGCATCGAGCAGCACAAAGCCGTCCTGATCAAGGAAGGGGTTGGGCGTTTCGAACTGGCTCGCATCCGAACGCAGCGAGGCGTTGCCTAGAAGATCGAGCATGCCCTCCGCCACCGGAACGCCGACGACAAAGCCCATATGCGCCGTGATATCAGGCGTGTTCTGGAACACCCTCTGATCCGCGACATCGACACCGAAAGCATCGATAAAGGTGTTGAACGAAGCATCGAGATAGCCGAGCGACCAATTGACGTTAAACCGGCTGCCCTCGCCCGCAAAATCGGTGCCGACCAGAGCGCTGCCCTCGAATTCCAGCCCGTTCACATTCGCGCTCGCCGCGTTGGATGTGATCCCGATAAAGCTGTCATTGACGCCGTCGCCATTGGTGTCGAGGCCAACCGATCCGGGGATCTGCACATCGTTGTAATCGCCAAAGAACGCTGCGAGCGCGATGTTGAGACGATTGTCGAGCAGCGATGCCTTCCAGCCCAATTCATAGCTATCGACCGTCTCGGGTGCGAAGCGCAAGAATTCGAACTGATCGTCGAAATCAATGTCGCCATCGCCGTCCAGATCGGGCGCAGCGCTGGTCTGGCCGCGCGGATCGAAGCCGCCGCCTTTGAAGCCTTGCGAATAGGTGAAGTAGACATTGTGGTTGCGGTCCGGCTGCCAGCTGATCGAAGCGCGCGGGTTGAAATCCTCGAATGTCTCGGTGCCAAGGAAGTCGCTGGTCACCGCAATCGCAGTTGCCGTTGATGGTCCGAACAGGTCCGAGAAACCGCCGATAAAGGTGGTCCGCAGCACGCGGCTGGTGCGCTGATCGCTGGTGTAGCGGCCACCCAGCGAGACGCTGATCGTATCAGTGATATCATAAGTGAAATCGCCAAAGATCGACCACGTCTCGGTCCCGACGTCGCCCAAAGTCTGCGCGTTGAGGCCGGGCAGGCTGATCAAATCGCCGGTGGTAAAGAGCGCGACGTCAAATGCAGTGAAGGCGTTGGCGCTCAGATAATACGCTCCAAGCACGCCCGAAAGCCGGTCGCCTTCGTAGAGGAGCTGAAGCTCCTGACTGAACTGATCGTTCTCATAGATCGCCGGGACATCAAGGTCGGCGGCGGGCAGGCTGTCGAAATCAATCGGCGTCGTTGATTTGTCCTCGCGATAGCCGGTGATCGATTTGAGCGTCAGTGCGTCGTTCAGTTCAATCGCGATGTTGAGCGCACCGCCATAGGCTTCGACTTCCTGATCGACGATGTTCAGGCCTGCGCGGGTGTCGAACACATTGTCGAGCACGGGCGCGCCGCTGAACAGGCCGGGGATGAGCCGCGATCCCTGCCGCGCCTCGCTCTGGTCGAGCACGTAATCGCCCGACAGCCGGATAAAGACCGGCCCGCTGTCAAATTCGAGCGTCCCGCGCGCCGCCCACACGTCCTTGTTGTAATTCTCAGTGCCTAGATTGAGGTTTTCACCAAAGCCGCCGCGCGAAAGCCGCGCCCCGCTCGCGCCAATCTTGAGCGAGTCGGTCACCGGGGTTGAAGCGGTGATGATCAGGTCCGCCTGATCAAACGAGCCATAGGTACCGCGCACGCTCAGGCTGGTTTCATCGGGCAATTCAGCGGTCACATATTTGATCGCACCGCCGATCGTGTTGCGACCATACAGCGTCCCCTGCGGGCCGCGCAGGACCTCGATCCGCTCAACATCATAAACATCGAGCACCGCAGCCTGCGGACGGTTGAGATAGACATCGTCAACATAGAGACCAACGCCGGCTTCAAACCCGGCCACCGGATCCTGCTGGCCAACGCCGCGCACGAAAGCGGTAAGCGTGGTGTTGGTGCCGCGACTGACTTCAAGGGTGATGTTGGGGACCTGCTGGGCGACCTGAGTAAGGTCCTGAATGCCCTGCTGCTCAAGATCTTCGCCGGAGATTGCCGAGACCGAGAGAGGGACATCGACCAGCCGCTCTTCGCGCCGCCTTGCCGTGACAAGGATGCCCGGACCTTCGTTGTCGGTTGCAACGCTCGCGTCATCTTCGACGCCATCCTGAGCCATTGCAGGCGCAGCAAAACCGGCGGCTCCGGCGCAACCAGCCAACAGCAAAGCGCGAGCGGTGAATGTCTTGATCATCTTTCTTGGTCCTCTCCAAAAACCCGTATTTCGGCTCAATATTGAAAGTTGAACCAACTTTCAAGTTGATACTTGTATATGGCGACTTGCATCCGTAAGCAGGCGGCTGACTTGAGGCGGGGTATGACGGCGATGGACACCACGGCAGAGGGTAAAAAGCTGAGCGAAAGCAAGGCTCCACGCACCGAGCGGGGGCGCAAAACGTTGCGCAAATTGCTGGATGCATCGGCGATTGAATTCGGCGAAAAGGGCTTTCACGAAGCGTCTGTGAGCTCGATCACGCGTCGAGCCGGCGTCGCCTTGGGCAGCTTTTACACCTATTTTCACAGTAAGGACGAGCTGTTCCGCGCTCTGGTCGCGGACATGAGTGAAAACGTCAAAACGAGCGCGCGCGAGGCGCTGCGCGAGGATATGGGCGCGCTTGAGATTGAGCAGGCGGCTCTGGGCGCGTTTCTGGAATTCGCGCGCGAGCACAAGGAAATCTACCGCATCATCGACGAGGCCGAATTCGTCGATCCGGCGAGCTATCGCGCCCATTATGAGACGATTGCGCAGCGCATTCAGGCGCGGCTCGAAGCCGGAACCGCCAAGGGCGAGTTGCGCGATGGTCTGGGCGAGCTGGAGGCGTGGGCGCTGATGGGAATGAACGTCTTTGTCGGTCTGCGCTACGCGATTTGGAGCGGTTCCGACGGGTCAGCTGTGCAGCCGGCTGACGAAGTGGCCAAGGCGGTGAACCGCCTGCTTGCTGACGGGATCGCCCGCCGCTAGTCGCAACCAGGCACCTACCCCTTCCCATGCTCCGCGCGGGCCAGCTCGTGCAACCAGTCCGCGTGACGCGGCGCGGTTTTGGTCTCGCTCCATTCCTCCAGCATTATCGGCGCAACCCGGGCCAGCTCTTCATATTGCGCTTTTGTCCCGATATCGGCTGCGAGTTCTACGCGGTGGCCATTGGGATCGAAGAAGTAGATCGACTTGAAGATGCCG
Organism: Pseudomonadota bacterium; assembly: GCA_039025455.1. Classification (GTDB taxonomy): domain Bacteria; phylum Pseudomonadota; class Alphaproteobacteria; order Sphingomonadales; family Sphingomonadaceae; genus Erythrobacter. The sequence continues at coordinate 5,001 of JBCCOF010000006.1, forward strand.
TGATGCGTCGGGCCGAGCACGTCGATGCCCTGCGCTTCGATATGCGCCTTGGCTGCCAGCAGTTCGGCCTCGTCAGACACCCGAAACGCAAGATGCTGAACCCAGGCGGGTGTGTTTTCGTCGCGGCCCATATCGGGCTGATTCGGCAGTTCGAAAAAGGCCAGAATATTGCCGTTCCCCGCATCGAGGAAAATGTGCATGTACGGGTCATATTCGCCGGTCGAAGGCACATGATCCTCGGCAAACGCGGTGGTGTAGGGCATGCCGAGCACGCGGCCATACCACTCGACCGTCTCCTTGGCGTCCTTGCAGCGATAGGCGGCGTGGTGAACTCCGCCCAGCTTGACCGGATGGTCTGTCATAACCCTACTCCGTTCGCCCTGAGCCTGTCGAAGGGCCGTACTTTTTCTGGTCCGCCGCTCGAAAGGAAGAGCAGTGCTTCGACAGGCTCAGCACGAACGGATTAAGTTGTTAGTAGTTATTCCGCCGATTCCACATCGAGCACACCGCGCGCAACCTGATCGCGCTCAATGCTCTCGAACAAAGCCTTGAAGTTGCCTTCGCCAAAGCCATCATCGCCTTTGCGCTGAATGAACTCGAAGAACACCGGACCAACCTGCGCCTCGGCGAAGATCTGGAGCAGCAGGCGCGGCTGTCCGCCCTCTGTTGTGCCGTCGAGCAGCAGCCCGCGCATCTTGAGCGCGTCGACATCCTCGCCGTGCCCCGGCAGACGCTCGTCGAGCATCTCGTAATAGGTTTCCGGCGGCGCGGTCATGAACGGCACGCCGAGCGCCTTGAGCTTGTCCCAGCAGCCATAGATATCGTCGCAGATCAGCGCGATGTGCTGAATGCCCTCGCCGTTATAGTGGCGCAGGAACTCCTCGATCTGACCCTTGCCGCTTTCACCCTCTTCGTTGAGCGGGATGCGGATCTTGCCATCGGGAGCGGTCAGCGCCTTCGAGGTAAGGCCGGTATATTCGCCCTTGATGTCGAAGAAGCGGATTTCCTGAAAGTTGAACAGCCGCTCATAATAGTCCGCCCAATAGGCCATGCGGCCGGTGTACACATTGTGAGTCAGGTGATCGATCGTGTGGAAGACTGCGCCTTCCGGATAGGGATCAACATCGGGCAGATAGTCAAAGTCGATATCGTAGATCGTCAGGCTCTTGCCCTGCGCTCCGGCATAGCGGTCCGCCAGATAGAGGATCGCCCCGCCAATGCCGCGAATGGCTGGAATGCGCAGCTCCATCGGACCTGGCTCGTTGGCCACCGGCTCGGCACCCGCTTCGATCAGGTGATCATAGGCCTTGGCCGCGTCACGCACGCGAAACGCCATTCCGCATGCGCTGGGGCCGTGCTCTTGTGCGAAGTACCATGCGGCGCTGCGCGGCTCGTAATTGACGATCAGATTGATGCCGCCCTGACGCCACAGATCGACATCTTTCGAGCGGTGCTTGGCCACCCGCGTGAAACCCATGGTTTCGAAGACCGGCTCCAACACGCCTTTTTGCGGAGCGCAGAATTCGACGAATTCAAAGCCATCGAGACCGGCGGGGTTCTCGAACAGGTCACCGGCGTGGATTGGATCATGCTTGGTCATCACGGGAGCCTCAAAATGTCAATTTAGTTACGTTTGAAACTAAATACGCTTTTCGCCCCGCTTTGTCAAAGGGCCAAAACATGCCGTCGAGACCGCCGGTAGCGCCCGAGACATGGACCACATGTTACACGGTCCAGAGAGAAAAAACTCAGCCCAAGGCGCACGCATTTTATGGTGAGAAATCAGGCAATAATGGCCAAAGCGCTGCATGGTGCACCTTATGCCACCGCAAGCTCTGCGTAGGAAAACGGTTTGGGCGCTCAGCCCTAGGTCACGCGGCCAATATTCAGCCCGTGCTCACTCCGTGCGATCGCCAGAGTCACGCCGAAGGGTTCGCCCCCCTCGAACAGCTTGCACGTCGCCTGATCGTCATTGCTGACATTGCCGACAACCCGCTCGCCGCGCTCGTTCCGCCCCACGAACATGATGCGCGGACCGTTTTTCAGCATGGCAATTGTATAGGTCTCGACCATGCAACTTTCGAAAGGCTCGGTGCTGTATGGTTCGGCTTTGCGCGATGTTGGAATAACCATGTATCGGTCATTCGCGGACCAATCCGCAGGTTGGGTAGAGTAGATACCGGTCGCATATTTGCCCATCACCCCGCCATTTGCGCCAACCAGCGCATAACTACCGCGATCTTCGCGAACCCGCTGGACGGCCTCGGCTATGGCATGGGTGGAATAGTTGTTCCCCGGCGCACCGAAAAACGGCAGCCCACCGGTCAAGGTCAGCCCGCGCGGATCATCCGGCTCGATCAGCAGATGCTCGATTGCATTGAAAACCGGCACCGCGAAACAACTGTAGAAATCGAAATAGGAGATGTTCTCGGCAAACTTGCCCGCACGCCCGAGGGCAATGTCGAGCGACCGCTCTGCCGCTTCGCTGCGCGCATGATCGGGCCGCTGTACGGTGGGCAATTCCTGCGCAGCCGACACGGCATGAATGTGAACCCACTTTGCTTCGGGCACGCCCAATTCGCGGGCCTTGCCAGCGCTCGCGATGATCACAGCCGCAGCCTGATTAACCTGATCGCGCGACACCGTCAGCCGGGCATAGGGCTGCGCGATAAGACGATTGCGTTCGGTAATTTCGGCCAGTTCCTCCGGCGTTCGCTCCACAGGAGCCGCCGCATGCGGGTTTCGTGCCGCCACCCTTGAGAACGGGGCGAACAACTCGCCGATCTTAAGGCGGTATTGATCAAGCGAAAGGCCAAGGCGCGCCCTTCTTGCGTTCTCGTTCAGAGCATAGCCCTCAATCGGGCGCATGCCGAAATGCTCAATTACGCCGGGTTCGGCGTAACGTTCCAGACCGAGGCCACGGTCCTCCAACTGTCCTTCAATGTCCTCGCCCCAGTCGGGCTTTGCGCCACCCTGAAGCAATCGCCTTACAGTCGACATGGCCTCTGCACCAACCACGACTGCGACTTCGCTCTCGCCCAGAGCGATATCGCCTGCCAGCTCGCCAACCATCTTTTGATTGCCCTGTCCCCCGACGACTTCGAGTATGGCGCGGCGCGGGTCCGCACCAACCCGTTTGCCAATCGACCTTGGCGGATTGTTGGAACAACCAAATGGCGGAGACGAATTCGGATAGGAGATTTCGAATTGGCGAATGGCGCAGATCGTGTCGATTGCGCCCGCCGCGTCGCCCGTCGCCGATGCGTCGTCAATCGCAGCCGCCAGCGCGCGGCCAGCCAGGTCCATATAGGACAGCGCCTCATAACCGGGCTGATCCACCCGTTCGGAGTATTGCCCGACACCGATGATGACGGGCGTGTTGTCAGCGATCATGCCGATCCTCTTCGAAGTCTCAATCGACGAAGCCGTCGACCCGCTCGATCACGATGGCCGGGGCCATTCCGCCCGCTGCGCACATGGTCACAAGGCCGGTCTTGAGCTCGCGCCGCTCCAGCTCGTCGAGGATCGTGCCGATCAGGATCGAACCGGTCGCGCCAATCGGGTGGCCCAGCGCAATCGAGCCGCCATTGACGTTGACCTTGTCCCAATCGAGATCGAGATCACGCACAAACTTCGCCGCAACCACGGCGAAAGCTTCGTTGATTTCGAACAGGTCGATGTCCTCAACGGTCATATCGGCCTTTTCGAGCACCTTCTTCGCTGCCGGAACCGGCGCGTTGAGCATCAGAGTGGGATCATCGCCCATATTGGCGGTCGCGACGATGCGCGCGCGCGGCTTCAACCCGTGCTTTTCCGCGTATTCCTTGCTGCACACCAGCACACCCGCCGCGCCATCGACCACGCCCGAGCTGTTGCCGGCATGGTGGAAGTGCTGGATTTCGACATCGGGGTATTTCTGGTTGATCAGCCCGCGAAAGGTCGTGCCCTTGGCATCCAGCGGAACGTCGGCGATTTTGGTGAAGGCAGGCTCCAGCTCGGCCAGCCCTTCCAGCGTCGTTTGCGGACGCGGATATTCGTCGCGGTCGAGCACCAAAGTGCCATCATCGAGCGTGACGGGAACAACCGACTTGTCAAACCGCCCCTCGCCCAGCGCTTCGGCAGCGCGTTGCTGCGAGCGGTATCCCACCTCGTCGAGCTCCTCGCGGGTGAAGCCTTCAATAGTCGCAATGGCATCGCCGCAGATGCCCTGATGCGATTGCGGGTGAACGCCTTGCAGACGCTCATTATAGCTGCCCATCATCATCGGCTTGATCCCGGCCTGCATCTTCTCTTTCGACATCGCTGCGGTCAGGCTCATCATCTCGGTCCCGCCCGCGACCACGCAATCTTCCATGCCGCTCATCACCTGAGCTGCGGCGAGGCTGACCGAGGTGATCCCGCCGCCGCAGAAGCGATCAAGCGTGGTGCCGCTCGACGTGATGTCATAGCCCGCATCGAGCGCCGCCATCCGGCCAAGGTCGCCCGCCTGCATCCCGTCCTGTGTCGAGACCGACCAGATCACATCGTCCACCGTACTGGTGTCGAGGTTGTTGCGCTCCTTGATGGCTTTCAGGACTGTCGCGGCGAGGTGCTGCGGGTGCTGCTCGGCGAGCGCGCCCTTGCCCTGTTTGCCGATGCCGCGCGGGGTGCGCACTGCGTCGATGATATATGCCTCTGCCATGGTCTCTCTCCTGAACTGTGATCGATTTATCGAAATTGCGGTTGACGTGTCCGTAAGCCGACTGCACTCATCGCACAAGAAGTCAGTTTTGAATGAAAATGCTAATAGCGATGGAGAGAGCGCTGTGAACGAAGCAACCACTCAGGAAGTTCTAACCGAGGTCGACAACGGGGTTCTGATCGTGACGATCAACCGTCCCGATGCGAAAAACGCCATGACCAAGGCCGCTGCCGAGGGCATTGCGGCGGCGATGGACCGGCTCGATTCAGAGGACGATCTAAGGGTTGGCATCATCACCGGCGCGGGTGGGACCTTTTGCTCGGGTATGGACCTCAAGGGCTTTTTGCGCGGCGAGACACCGACGGTTGAAGGGCGCGGATTTGGCGGGGTGGTGCAAGCGCCGCCGGCCAAGCCGCTGATCGCAGCGGTCGAAGGATACGCGCTCGCGGGCGGGCTCGAGCTGATGATTGCGTGCGACCTTGTCGTCGCTTCGGCGGGCGCGAAGTTCGGCATTCCCGAAGCGAAGCGCGGCCTTGTCGCAGCCGCTGGCGGGGTGATGATGCTGCCCGACCAGATCCCCGAGCGGATCGCGATGGAATTGGCGCTGACCGGTGACTTTATCGGGGCCGAGCGCGCCTATGAGCTCGGCATGATCAACGAGGTTGCCGAAGGTTCGGCACTCGAAGGCGCAAAGGCACTCGCCGCCAAGATCGCGGCCAACGGCCCGCTCGCGGTGCGGGTGTCCAAGCAAATCATCAAGGATTCGCGCGGCTGGGCGATGGAAGATCGCTACACCAACCAGGCCAAGCTGATCGCGCCGGTCTTCGTATCGGAAGACGCCCGTGAAGGCGCAGCCGCATTCGCCGAGAAGCGCGCGCCCAACTGGAAGGGCAAGTAATATTGGCGAGCCGGCGCGCCTCTATCGGCGCTCGGCTCGCGTAGCTATTGGGATTAGACAAAGAGAGGAAGTGTTATGCCCGTCATCGACGTGCCCCAGCCCGAATTCATGGAAGACGAGGAGATCGCGATCTTCGCAGACGCGGTGGGCAAATTCTATCAAGACAAGGCCCCCGAAAAGCGCGTCCAGAAATGGCGCGACGAAGGTCAGGTCGAGCGTGAATTCTGGAACGAAGCGGGCCAGGCGGGCCTGCTCGGCGTTTCGGTTCCGGAAGAATATGGCGGCCATGGCGGCGATTTCCGGCACGACATGGTCGTAATCGACCAGCAGGCAAAGCACGAAGTCGATGGCTTCGCTGCCAGCCTGCACAACACCATCATCCTGCCCTATCTTGTGCGCCACGGCACCGAAGAGCAAAAGCAGAAATACCTGCCCAAACTCGTCACCGGCGAACTGGTCAGCGCGATTGCCATGACCGAGCCGGGCGTCGGCAGCGATCTGCAAAGCATCACCACCACCGCATTGAAAGACGGCAACGGATACCGGCTCAACGGGTCCAAGACCTATATCTCGAACGGCCAGACCGCCGACTTCATCGTGGTGGTCGCCAAGACCGACCCGAACGAGCGTGCCAAGGGCATCTCGCTGATGCTGCTTGAAACCGAGGGCGCGGACGGGTTCCAGCGCGGCAAGAAACTCGACAAGGTCGGGATGGACGCTGCAGACACCTCTGAGCTGTTCTTCGACGATGTGTTCATCCCGGGTGACAATGTGCTCGGCGGGGTCGAGGGGAAGGGCTTTTATCAGCTGATGGGCGAGCTGCCGCAAGAACGGCTTGTCATCGCGATGGGCGCGGCCACGGCTATCGAAAAGGCGCTCGACGTGACGCTCGAATACGTCAAATCGCGCAAGGCCTTTGGTCAGACCATCTGGGATTTTCAGAACACCCAATTCGTGCTCGCTGACCTCAAAGCGCGCGGCACGGCGGCGCGGGTGTTCGTCAATGATTGCATCGCCAAGCTGCTCAAAGGCGAGCTGGACGTGGCGACCGCGAGCATGGCGAAATATTGGGTGACCGAGCTGCAAAGCGAAGTCGTCGACAAGTGCCTGCAGCTGCATGGCGGTGCGGGCTACATCAACGATTACCCCATCGCGAAGATGTTCCGTGACGGCCGCATTACACGAATCTTCGGCGGCTCGAACGAGGTTATGAAGATGCTGATCGCGCGGGGGATGTAATCTCCTTAGCCCCCTCCTGAATAAGGAGGGGGTTGGGGGTGGTTCCGCGCGTCAGCGCGGCGCTGTACGGCAACGCGGCTTGCGCCGCGATACCACCCCTCGATCCCCTCCTTTGATAAAGGAGGGGAAGATTGGCGTTGCGCTTGCGAAGGCGCATCCGCGCCTTCGTCCTCGCTAGGCGTGCTTCGCTCCGCTACGCACCCGCTGCGGGCGGGCGGTCGCCCTTGCGGTCGCTGAAGCGACCGTGCTCCGCGACACGGTAGTTAGCTAGAGCTAGATCGACGCCGCAGGCGTCGCAAGGCCACGCGGCCGCCCCGTAGGTGCGTGAGCGAAGCGAACAATAGCGCCGAGGACGATCACCCGGATGGGTGATCGCAAACAAACAACCCCAACAAAAAACGGCCCGGATCGCTCCGGGCCGTTTTTCTTTGGCCGTAACTGGCCGCTCAGATCAGAACTCGGTCCGGATCGTTGCGCCATAGGTCGCTGGCTGTTGCGGGAAGGCGGAGCGGGCGGTGAAGCCCGGATTGCCACGCAACGTGGTGTTGAAGGTAACACCGCGCGTCACCTCATCGGTGATGTTGTTGCCCCACACTTCGAAGGTCCAGCTCTTGTCCTGCGCTCCGATACCGGCGCGCAGGTTGATCTGGGTGTTGCCATCCTGAATATCGAACGGCAGCAGAACTGTCCCGCCGCTGCCTGGGTTCGAAGCCTGCGTCGATGTGCGACGGTCGCTCTCGGTGCGCACCTGACCGGTGATAAAGCCAGTCAGATAATCGCTCAGATCGCGCTCGTAGTTGGCACCGACAATCGCAACGATCTGCGGCGCGTTGGTCAGCGTGTTACCGCAGAGCTCGACAACCTGTGCCGCGGTGACCGTTCCGGCGCAATCATCAGGATAGCGAGCGTCGGTGTAGGTCAGGCCCAGATTGAAGGTCAGGTTCTCGTCAGGGCGAATGATCGATTCCAGCTCAAAGCCCGAGCTGATCGCTTCGGGAACATTAAAGGTCTGGAACGCAGCGCCGGTGAATTCGAGGATTTGCAGGTTCTGGAACTCCTCCACGAACACAGCGAGGTTCGCCGTAATCGCATCATCCATAAACTGCGCCTTGATACCCGCTTCGTAGGCGTCGACCGTCTCCGAGAGGAAGGTCGGATCAGCGCCCGCAACCGCAGCGGTCACATCGAGGTTGATACCCCCCGCCTTATAGCCGTGGGTGAAGCTGGCATAGACCGAGATCGGATCATCGAATTCATACGAGACCTTACCGGTGTAGATCAGCTCATCGTCTTCAAAAGTGACGTTGTATTGCTGCGGCAGAGGCAATGTTGCCGTGCCGATAGCCGGAGCGGTAAAGCCGAAGCAACCAAGACCGATAAGCACCGGCCCAAGCGCCGCCGCGTTTGCAGGTGGCAACCCGCCGAGGGTTTGCAAGCTGGCCAAGCAAGCCGGGTTGTTGTTCGCCAGCTGGGTGTAACCGCCAGTCTTGGTTTCGTCAGAATAGCGCAGGCCAACGGTCAGTTTCAGACCGTCTGTCACTTCGAGCACATTGTGCGTGAAGATCGAAAAGCTTTCCGCTTGCTGATTATACTGGTTGGTTGCGGTGGTCCCCGCCGGATTCACGCCGGTAAGCGCGGTGATCGGCGAAGCACCTGCCGGACCAAGCGGACCGAAAGTCCCGCCCACAAACGCGGCGTAAACCAGATCGGCGTCCGGCCCGAGCGAGAAGTCGGTGACCGAGGAAATCTCTTCGTCAGAATAGAAACCACCAACAAGCCACTGCAAAGCGCCGTCCAGCGCTTCGCCCTGAATGCGCAATTCGTGCGTCTGGGTGGTGATTTCGGTGAGCAGGTTATCGACGTCGAAATAATCGAGACCCGAGAAATCGGTATCGTAGCTCTCGACCGACTCAAAGTCGCGATATGAGCCGATATAGATCAGGTCGGCATTGTCGCCGAGCGGGATCTGGATCTCGCCGGTGATGCCCCACTGGTCGACATCCGCCAAGGGAACGCGGTTGGCGGTGGCTGTCAGGTCAGACAAAGCCGCGCGCGCAGTCGTCACATCTGTGGCGACACCCGCGACAATCGGGTGCGCGTTGCCGCCGCGTGGCCCGGCGCCAAGAGATGCAAAGACTCCGCCCGTTTCAGCCGGCGGCGCAAGCAGTTCAATTGGCGTGCAACACTGGTTTTCAGCGGCCGAATAATCGAAGATCAGACGCGCAGTGACGCCGCCTTCGCTTTCATAGCCGAGCTGACCACGGACCAAATATTGATCGATGGTGTTGGACTCGCCGATCTTGGTTCCGCTCGGATCGAGAATGTCGACAAAGCCGTCGCGCTGGCGATAGGCACCGGTCAGGCGCACAGCGAGCGTGTCTTCGACAAGCGGCGCGTTGATCGCGCCCTGCACATTGAGCAGATCGTAATTGCCATAGGTCGCGTTGGCGAAGCCGCCGAACTCGGTCGTGTCGGGGCGGTTCGTGGTGATGTTGAGCGCACCAGCCGAGGTGTTGCGTCCAAACAGAGTGCCCTGCGGACCGCGCAGGACCTCGACCCGCTCGATATCAACAAACTCACTCAGCGCGATGCCGGGGCGCGATTGATACGCGCCGTCGATGAAAATGCCGACCGCGCTTTCAAAGCCGATATTGTTCGAGGTGGTGCCGACGCCGCGAATACGCAGCACGACCGAACCCGAGGCGATCTGAGCGTTGGAGGTCGAGAAACTGGGCGAAACCGCTGTTATGTTCTGGACGTTGACGACGCCTTGCTTGTCGAGCTCTTCCTGACCCACTGCGGTCACAGCGATAGGAATGTCCTGAATGTTCTCGGCCCGCCGTGTTGCGGTGACGAGGATCACATTTTCGCTTTCGTCTGGCGCTTGGACCTCTTCGCCATCCTGCGCGAGCGCCGGAGACGTGAACGCGCTGCAGGCCATTAGACCAGCAGCGTAGGCTACTACCTTACGTGTCATTGATTTCTCTCCCTATGTGGACCCGCCGCTTTTCACGGTCTTCAGCCCTAGGTCTCACACTGTATCAGCGAGTTAGGTTGTAACAAGCGCCGTGCGTTGTTCTTCGCGGGAGAGTAGCATTTTTGCAACATTTTGCGCTGCAGTGCAGCAAAGTCATGGTTTCGCGCGCTGCAACGCAACATTGTTTCTTTCGCGCGTCAAAACGCCCGATTTTGCCCGCGCGGCCTAATATCCCCAGCGCAGACCCAGCCAGACCGTGCGCGGCACGCCCAGATCAATCGCTCCGCCAGAATTGCGGGTGATGATCGTCTCGTCGAAGAGGTTTTCGCCGCGCACCACCACGCTCAGCCGGCCTGTCAATGGCGCCTGCGCAAACAGGTCGAGCGTGGTCGCGGGTGCCAGCCGGTCGGTCTCCTGATCATCCTCGAACTGTTCAGCGGTGTGGCGCAAGGTGGTCGCCAGACGCCAGCCGGGCGCGGGTTGCCATGCGAGCGTCGCCGACGCGGCGAATTCGGGCGTCTGCGGCGGGCGGTTGCCATCGAGCGCCACGGAAGCGCCCTCGCCCGCAATCGTCGCGTCGGTGTAAACCAGCGAGGCATCCAGACTGACTTGCCCGAGCGACAGCGCCAGTGACCCTTCGATCCCTTGGGCGTCGATAGCGGGCAGGTTCTGGCGCTGACGCAAATTGGGCGCGAGCGTAACATTTGCGATAGCGTTTTCGACGCGGTTGTCGAAGGCGGTTAGCGAGAACAGGGCATCGCGGCTCGGCCGCCAGTCGACACCGATTTCGTAGCCTTCGAGCCGCTCGTTTTCGAGATTGGCGTTTGCTTGGGTGACCACAGGAAACACCACAAAGGGCCGGTAAAGCTCATTGAGCGTCGGCAGCCGCAGCCCGGTGTACGCCGCCGCGCGTACTTCGACGCGGCGCGAGGCGTAGATGCGCGCGCCCGCCCGCCAACTCACCGCCCAATCGGAGCGGTCCTGCGCGATGGTCTCGCTCACCAGCGCGCCATTGGCATCGAGCGCGCGGAAGAAGCCGTTCTCGACCACAGTGTTGTCCGCGCGCAGGCCTCCGGTCAGAAGCAGCGGGCCGATCTGCCAATCATCCTCGATGAAGAAGCCGAGATTGGTGTTGTTCCCGCCCGCACGCCGACGCTCACGCAAGAGGCCGGTGAAGGCGCTAAAGGCTTCCTCCTGCAATTCTCCCTCGGCACGGCGATAGTCCACCCCTACGCGCAAAGTGTGCCCTTCGCCAATCGGAGGGCGTATTTCGAGCTTGCCGCCAATGCCGGTCGAGGGCGTGTTGCGCTGATCGAGAACACGCACGAACCGCGTCGAGCTGATCACGACATTGGAGAAATTGCGCGCCTGGACATAGGCAAGCGCATCGAACTGCCAATCGCCGCGCCCGACCAGCCGCAGGCTCGCATCCTGCCCCTCGCTCGTTGAATTGGCCCCTTCGAAACGCAGCGTGCGCGCATCCTCGAACACGCTTCCGCGCGCCTGCAATTCGACCGTATCGTTGAGCGGCGCGACGGCGCGCACGCCGATCTGCCAGCTGTCAAACGCGGCGCGCGCAGAGGCGGGCACCCGTTGGCTTTCGGGTGTCGTGAAAAATCCCTGCCCGCGATCCCAGCGTCCGCTGACAACGGCAAAGCCCGCGCCCAGATCTTGCGCAATTGCCGCGCTCGCTTCGGTTTCTTCGCGGTCATTGACCAGCAGGCTTGCGGCAAACGGTCCGATGCTGTCCGGCCCCGCGCTCTCCAGCTCGATGGTGCCCGCCAGCGCGCCCGAGCCGAACGGCCCCGCCCCGCCGCCGCGCGTCACGCGAATATTGCCGAGCGTCTCGGGTGCAATCGAACTCAGCGGGATATATCCGAAGAACGGGTCTGCAATCGGCACCCCGTCGAGCAGCACAAGCGCGCGGCTGGTGGCATTCCCGCCCAAGGCTCGCAGCGTAACGCCTTGCGCGCTCGGATTGGAGGAGCGGCTGTCCGAGCGGCGGAATTGCTGGAACCCCGCGACATTCTCCAGCACATCCTCGATCCGGCCCGATCCGCTGGCAACGATCACCTCGCGGTCAATATCAGTGGTCGCATAGGCTCCGGTCGAAGGCGCTTGCTCCAGCCCTTCGCCCGTCACCACAATCTCGTCGGTGAAGACCTCGAACTCCGGCTCTTGATCTTGCGCCAGAGCGGGGGAGGAGATGGAGAGGGCGAGCGCAACTGCGGAGGCACCCGAGCAATATTGAATCGTCATGGCGCAGCGCCTACCCGCTTGCCAAAGCGAAGTCAGTTTCATTTTGCTATCAAGACTCGCTTTTTCGTCTGTGCTGTGGTTACCATGCACCCAGAGAGAACCGAGAGGCCCCCATGTTAGCAACTCCCCCTGATTTCGATGTCCTGATCGTAGGCGCTGGTATCTCCGGCATCGGCATGGCCGCGCATATGGAAATGAAGGCGCCGGGCCACTCCTATGCCATCATCGAACGCCGCGAAAATCTCGGGGGGACATGGGACCTGTTCCGCTATCCCGGCATCCGCTCGGACAGCGATATGCACACGCTCGGCTTCGATTTCGAGCCGTGGACCCATGAAAAGAGCATCGCCGATGCGCCTGCCATTCTCGAATATCTCAACAAGGTCGTCGATGATCGCGATATCCGCAAACACATCCGCTATGGCCAAAAGGTCATTTCGGCCAACTTCCGCGAAGACGAAGCGCGCTGGCATGTCGAAATGGAGCAGGACGACGGGTCACGCACGCATCTGACCGCGAACTTCCTTTATCTCGGTTCAGGCTATTACGATTACGACGATCCGCATGATGCGGGCTTCGATTTCTCCGGGTTCAAGGGCGAGGTTCTCCACCCGCAGTTCTGGCCCGAAAACCTCGATTACACCGGGAAAAAGATCGTTGTGATCGGCTCGGGCGCGACGGCGGTCACCATCGTCCCATCCATGGCTGATAAAGCGGCCAAAGTGACGATGCTCCAGCGCACACCGACATGGATGTTCGCGCGCCCCGCGAAGGATAAGGTCGCTAATGTGCTGCGCTCGGTCTTGCCCGAGGGGCTGGCCTATCGCATCACCCGCTTCAAGAATATCTGGCTACAGGATTACGCCTTTAAAACCGCGCGCAACAAGCCGCAAAAGGCCAAGGACGCGCTCAACGGCAAGGTTAAAGAGCTGCTGGGCGACCGCTACGATCCGGCGAATTTCACCCCGCCCTATGATCCGTGGGATCAACGCCTCTGCCTCGTCCCCGACGATGACCTGTTCGAAGCGATGAAGGCGGACAAGGCCGAAGTCGTCACCGGGCATATCGAGAAGTTCGAAGCGGGCGGCGTCCGGCTGAAATCGGGCGAACTGCTCGAAGCCGACATCATCATCACCGCAACCGGCCTCAAAATGGCGGTCGCTGGCAAAATCGCGGTCAGTCACAATGGTGAAACGGTCGATTTCAGTCAGCGCTTTTATTACAAGAACTGCATGTTCTCGAACCTGCCGAACCTTGTGGGAGTGTTCGGCTACCTAAACGCCAGTTGGACCCTGCGCGCCGACATCATCTCCGACTATGCCTGCCGCTTGCTCAACCATATGCGCAAGACCGGCAGCGACCTCGCAAACCCTGTGATGACCGCCGAAATGGAAGCCGCCATCGAGGAAGACGACGTGTTCGATTTCTCCAGCGGCTATATCCAGCGCTCCAAACACATCATGCCGCGCAACGCGACGACGTTCCCGTGGCGGCTCAATCAGGAATATGTGGTCGACCGCAAGCAGATGAAAAACGACCCCGTCGATGACGGATTGCTGCGCTTTGCGAAGGCGAAGGGCGCGGTGGATGCAGGCGAGCAGCTGGAAGCGGCGGAGTAGAAACCCGCAGCTTCGTCATCGCGAGCCGAAGGCGCGGCGATCCATGGACCGGTCGCTCCGGGATTGGCGCCTGCGCCATGGATTGCCGCGTCGCTTCGCTCCTCGCAATGACGAAATGCTTTTGATCACGCGCCAAGTGTTCTAACCCTACCCCCATGAACTCCCCCGACAAAATCTGGACAGCGGGCCTTGTCGTCATCGGCGATGAAATCCTCTCGGGCCGCACGCATGACAAGAACATCGCGCAGGTCGCAAGCTGGCTTCAGGTGCAGGGCATTCGCCTGGCCGAAGTGCGCGTTGTCGCCGATGAAGAGGACCGCATTGTCGAAGCGGTGAACGCCCTGCGCGCGGCGAATGACTACCTGTTCACCACCGGCGGGATCGGGCCGACCCATGATGACATCACCGTGGATGCCGTCGCCAAGGCACTCGGCGTTCCGGTGGTCATCCACGATGCGGCGCGCGCCTTGCTCGAGAAATATTACGCCGACAAAGGCGGGCTGAACGAAGGGCGTTTGCGCATGGCGCGCGTGCCCGAGGGGGCCGAGCTGATCCCCAATCGCATGTCGGGCGCTCCGGGTATTCGGCGCGGCAATGTCGTGTTGATGGCGGGCGTTCCGCATATCGCGGCGGGCATGCTGGACGCGTTGACGGGCAAGCTGGAAGGCGGCGCACCGCTCCTTACCGAGACCATCGGCAGCTGGGTCGCCGAAAGCGAAGTTGCGGCTCTGTTGCGCGAGGTCGAGGCGGCGCATGATGATTGCCAGATCGGCTCATACCCCTTCTTTCGCGAAGGCAAGGTCGGGGCCAACTTTGTGCTGCGCTCAACCGATGCCGAGATCCTGCAAAGCGCGGTCGACAGCCTGAGCGACGGGCTGGCAACCAGCGGGTACGACTTCACGCCGGGCGGGATTTAGAGCCCGCGTGCGGGGTCGGGACAAATGAGCGGATTTATCCTCCTTGTCCTGCTGATTTTTGTCGGGCCCTATATCCTGATCGCTGTCCTGTGGACCAAGCTGAACCGGCTGGACCGGCGGCTGGACGATACGATCAATTGGGCGAATACGCTTGCAAGCAATGCGCGGCGCGAAGCGAGAGCGCCTGAGCCAGAGCCAGAGCCTGTGCCTGAAACGGTGCCAGCCACACCGGATGCGGAAGAAGCCGCGCCTCCGGAACAGACTGCGATACCGGCGACGCGCCTTGAGACGCCCGAAGAGCCGGAGCCACAACCGCAACCCGAGCCAGAGCTTGAACCGGAACAAGAACCGGAACCGGAGCCCGAACCCGCAACGCTCGCCTATGCGAGCGAGGCGGCGGACCAAGTCGCAACACAAGACCTCACACCGCCCCCGCCCGATGATACGCCGCCACCTGAAGACTTGAGGCCACCGGAAGACATGGGGCCGCGCTTCGATTTCGAGGATATCTTCGGCAAGCGCCTTTCGATCTGGGCGGGCGGCATCGTTCTGGCAATCGCGGGCATATTCCTTGTCCAATATTCGATTGAGCAGGGCCTGATCACGCCCACGATCCGTGTCGTCCTCGGCTTTGCATTCGGCCTTGCGCTGCTTGGCGGTGCCGAAGCCGCCTATCGCTTTGAGCACAAGGTCGAAGATCCGCGCGTTCGCCAAGCCTTGGCGGGCGCAGGCATCGCGACATTGTACGGCGCGTTCTATCTGGCAGGCACAAGCTATGGCCTGATCGGGGCGGGTGTCGCCTTTGTCGGACTGGCTGCGGTCACAGCCGCCGCTATCGCCTTGTCGTTCCGGTTCGGGCTGGCCTGTGCGGTGCTGGGCCTCGTCGGTGGTTTCGCAGCGCCCGTCATGGTCGACAGCGACAGCGCCAACATTCCTGTGCTCGCGCTCTACCTCGCTCTGGTGACCGGCGGTCTGGCATGGACCGGAGAGCAGCAGAGCCGCCGTTGGCTTGGCTACATCGCGCTCGCCGTGGGTTTGGGCTGGGGCCTCGTCATGCAGCTCGCGGGGTTGCAAGGGAACGGCGATCTCGCCGCGCTCGGCGTCTACCTTGTCATTCTGGGGACCGCGATCCCGGCCTTCTTCGCCTTCCGCGGCGGGCCGAGCCTGCCGCAGGTTGCCGCCGCCGGAATCGCGACGTTGCAGATGGCGGTGCTGGTCAGCAATGGCGAGTTCGCGCCGCTGACCTGGGGACTCTATCTGCTGATCGGAGCCGCTTTGGCTGGCCTTGGCTGGCGCTTCACCGAAGTGCGCGCGGGGTCGGCGATTGCGGCGCTGATCGGGCTTTGGTTGCTGGCGCTCTGGCTGGAACCGGCGCCGACGTTCTTTGCGTTGGTGGCCGCTGCGATGGCGCTGATCTTCGGCGCGGTGCCGGTCCTGCACGAATGGCGCGGAGCCGCGAACCTGCTTGACCGGGCGCAAGTCGCGGTGGTTTCGGTCGGGATCGGAGTGTGCGCCTATTTCCACTTTGGCTCTTGGGAGGCGATTACGGGGCCGGTGACGCTTGCGGGCGGCTTTGTGGCGCTGGCATTGCTGCCGCTGGCGGGCTTTGCCTTGCGCTGGCGCTCGGCCGACGCGCTGGACCCGCGCGATGACCTGCCGCTGATCGGTGCGGCGCACGCTTTGGTGTTTGTCGCCATCCTGATGCTCGCGCCCGCATGGACCGCGCCTGTGATCGCCGCCGCGCTCGCCTTGGCGGTGCTCGCGCTGCTTTGGAAGCGCGATGAGAGCGTGCTGCTGATCGCCGGATGGGCCGCAATCGCGGTCGGGATAGCGGCGCTGATCCTTACGCCCGATTGGGTCAGCGAGATGTTGCGGGTATTGGGTCAGGGCGAGTTCGCCCTCAATTTCCAAAGCGCGCTGCGCTGGGCGGTGTGCACTCTCCCGCTGCTGGCCTTGGGGATGCTGCGGACGGACCGCCCGACGCGGCCCCTTGCCGACACTCTCGCAGCCGCGCTCGCATACGGAGCAGTCGCACAGGTGGTCCCGTCCGAAGCGCTGGCATGGCTGACAGCGGTCGCCGCCGTGGCAGTGTTTGCACTGCGCGAAGACCGGCTTGGCGGCTGGGGAGCATTGCTCGCTATCAGCGGTATGTGGGCGGTCGAACCAGTGGTTGAATGGCTCAACGCCGGGTTCTGGGCGATCCAGGGCGAACCCTTCCTGTCAGATGGAGCCATCGCCCCGATTGATCTTGCCCTGCGGATCGCGCCCGCTCTTGCGGCTTGCGCAATGATCGGATGGCGCACCCAGACCCAGATTAGACTGCGCGCTCCGCTGCTCGCGGCGGCCGGGACCGTGGCAGTGATCGCCTTGCACAGCCTCTACAAGCTCGCTTGGTCGATGGATTCGATGCTGCGCTTCGAGTGGTACGGCATGGGCGAACGCACGATCTGGCAGGCACTGCTGGTCGCCGCCGCAATGGGAGCCACCCGCCTGCTTCGCGCTCCTGCGTCCGACCCCGTTCGCATCGGCCTCTTGCTTACCGCGCTAGCGCATTTCGCGTGGTTCACACTGTTCGCTCACAACCCGCTCCACGCCGTCCAGCATGTCGGCCCGACACCGGTCGCCAATTGGCTCACCGCGGCATACGGGGTTGCGATCACCGCGCTCATCCTGCTGCGCGAGGATGCCGCTGCATTCCGGGCGCGCCTGCGCCAAGGCGTCGATATTGCGATCATGGTGCTGATCAGCCTGCTAGCCGTATCGCTGCTGCGGCAGGTTTTCGCAGGCTCAGTGCTGACAGCCGAGTTCATTGGGCCAACGGAAAGCCTGCTGCTCTCCTTGCTCGGCATCGCGCTGGCGCTCGGTTTCCTGTGGTGGGGATCGATGCGCAGCGAACGCGTCTGGCGGATCGGGTCGCTGGTGCTGATGCTGGGCGCGGTGCTCAAGGTGTTCCTTGTCGACGCCGCAGGGCTTTCCGGCCTGCTGCGCATCGCGAGCTTTATGGCGCTGGGTTTCAGCCTGATCGGGATCGTATGGGTCTATTCGCGCCAGCTGCGCGCCAACGCTCGCGAGCAGACGGCGGATTAAACCCAGCTCAGCGCCGGCTCAGTTCCTTCTTGCGCGCAGCCCGGCGGTTGCGTTCAAGCCGCGCGACCCGCTTAAACATCGTTTCACGGCCAGAAGCCGGCTCGCCCTCGACCCGCGCCAGCGCATAGCTGATCACGAGGTAGATCACGCCGGCCATCACGAACAACGCGCTCGCAGCCACACCAAGGCGCAGATTGTAATTGAAAATGAGAGACAGCGACACAGCGGCGCCACCGATTACCAGCCATTTGGGATCGATCATGAAGTCTCCAAGGGGATTAAGCACAGCTCGCAAAGAGCCTTTGTTGAGTAATGCAGGACTGTACATCGGGGTTCCTCTCGAAATGAAAAGGGGTCGGTAGCGTCAGCTGCCGACCCCAGATGTCAGTTCGTCGAGAAGTAGGAAAGGTTACGTTTTTGTTTGTCGCACCGGCATCCGCCGGTGCGTCCTCGGTGCCATCCCTCCGCTGCGCTACGGGGCACCTGCGGGCGGGCGTTGATGTTTGCGCAGCCCATCCGGGCTGCGATTTCCTCGCTCACACGGCCCAAAGGCCGCGTCGCTGCGGGCGCGCGGTCGCGCTTGCGGCTGCTTCGCAGCCGTTCGGCGCTCCTTCAGCGAGCTTGCACCCGTTCTAGGGCACAAAGGCGGGTCGCCAAACGGTTGCACCGCAACCGCAAGGGCGACCGCCCGCCGGCCGGTTAGGCCGAACATCGCAGCCCGGATGGGCTGCGCGAACCAACTACGCGCCTTCGACCTCGGACATGTCGATCTTCAGGCCCGGACCCATGGTCGAGGACAACGAGATCTTCTTCACATAGCGACCCTTCGCGCCCGACGGCTTCGCTTTCACGATCGCCTGTGTCAGCGCTTCAAAGTTCGCTTTGATGTCCGCATCCTTGAACGAGAGCTTGCCGATGCCGGAATGGATGATGCCCATCTTTTCAACGCGGAACTCGACCTGACCGCCCTTGGCGTCCTTCACGGCCTGTTCGACGTTCGGAGTCACCGTGCCCAACTTCGGGTTCGGCATCAGGCCTTTGGGACCCAGCACCTTACCCAGGCGACCGACTACACCCATCATGTCCGGCGTGGCGATCACGCGGTCATAATCGAGGTTTCCGGCCTGCATGTCTTCCATCAGGTCTTCCGCGCCAACCTTGTCGGCTCCAGCGGCGGTTGCCTTGTCGGCGTTGTCACCCTTGGCGAAAACAGCGACCTTCACCTCTTTACCCGTGCCAGCCGGGAGCGAGATCATGCCGCGCACCATCTGGTCAGCGTGACGCGGGTCCACGCCCAGATTGACAGCCAGTTCGACGGTCTCGTCAAACTTGCTCTTGTGCTCGCGAAGGGTCGCGATGGCTTCATCGACGGTGTAGAGCTTTTCGCGGTCCAGCTCGGCGATGGCCTTTTGCTTTTTGGTCATTTTCATCGGATCAGCCCTCCACCACTTCGAGGCCCATCGAACGCGCGCTGCCTTCGATGATCTTCATGGCCGCATCGATATCGTTCGCGTTGAGGTCTTTCATCTTGGCCTCGGCGATTTCCTTGACCTGGCTCGACTTGATCGATCCGGCGGACACCTTGCCCGGCTCGGACGAACCCGACTTCAGCTTGGCCGCTTTCTTGATCATGTAGCTCGCAGGCGGGCTCTTGAACGTGAAAGTGAACGAGCGGTCGGCATAGACCGTGATCGTGGTCGGAATCGGAGCGTTCTTTTCAAGATCCTGCGTCGCGGCGTTGAAAGCCTTGCAGAATTCCATGATGTTGACGCCGCGCTGACCCAGAGCAGGTCCGATGGGCGGCGACGGGTTTGCGGTGCCCGCAGGCACTTGCAGCTTGATATAGCCGTCAATCTTCTTGGCCATAACTGGCCTCCTTTCGCACTGTTCTCCGGTTCTTTCGATCCAGAGTCATGTTAAGCGGTCCAACAGCTCGACGAGCGAGCCTCCCGCATGGAATCGCGCCCAGCCCCAACAGGGCGTGACGGAAGCGGCGCAGATAGCGATTTGGCGCGCGGATGCAAGCTTTCTCTTTGATACTTGGCCACCCGCATGGACCACCAAAGCGAGCTTTGGAAAGTGTGACCTTCCGCGCCTCACCGAGGGGAAAAGGCCACTTGCGAGTCCGCGATGTGTGACTTTCCGTTTTGGCGCACAACGAGCAATGCGAGGTTTGAGGGACAGAGTTTGCACCAAACTTTATCATGCCCTCATCATTATCGCCTCACCCGATGGTAGGAAAACGCCCGAGTTTTTCCGGTTTTAACCCATTCACGCTATGAGGTGACGCCAAAGCAATGGGAGTGGTCTTGTGATCCATCTTGCCGAACGCATCCGCGAACTGGTTTCCAAGAGTATCGAGATGCTGCTGGAGACCGCGGGAAACCAGCAGAAAATGCTGCGTCTGTTGCGCAGCGAGATCGAGGAAGCCCTGATCGGGCTACACGGCGACCGCCCCAAGACACAGCGCGCTTATGAGCGGCAGGTCAATGCTGCGCATGCTCTGGAGGGGGCCGCGGAGGCGTGGACAGCCAAGGCCCAGACCGCTGCCAACCATGGCCGACACGACTTGGCGCGCGCGGCAGTCCTGGCGCGCGAGGGCGACCGGGCAAAGGCCGCTGCAATGCGCAGGGAATCCGAGGGGCTGGCCGAGCAGATCAAGCAAATCGACGCCGCCATCGCCGAGCTCGAAGCCAAGCGGGTTAAGCTTAGCGAGCGCATGGCTGAGTTGCCGCGGATTGAATCAAAACGCTGAGGCAGTGCACGAGGTGTATTACTTACACTAGACACCTTCCCGTAACCTTCCTATTTCCAAGCGAAAGAGGGGCTTGCACGGGAGCGACGCGATGCCAGCAAATGACCAATTGTTCGGATGGGCGGGACAGGCCGCCATGCTCGGTTGGCTGATTCTGCTGTTCCTGCCGCGCCGCTGGCCCGCGCTGACCGCGATCCCGCGCTTTATCATCCCCTTCGGATTGTCCCTGCTCTATGCCGGGCTAGCCATGGCGCATTTCTTCACCGTCGAGGGCGGCGGCTATGGCTCGCTCGAAGAAGTCGGCGCCTTGCTGGGCAAGGAGGAGATGCTGCTCGCCGGATGGGTGCATTATCTCGCCTTTGACCTGTTCATTGGCGGATGGATAGCGGTCGAGGCGGACAAGGTCGGCGTGAACCGCCTGATACAGGCTCCTATCCTGATCCTGACCTTTATGTTCGGGCCGGTCGGCCTTGCGCTGTTTCTTGCAATGCGCGCGGGATACTTTCGAAAAAGCGACGCGCCAGACGCGCTGCCACTCTCCCCGCAAACAGCCATGGCGGAGGTGCAACCGGCATGAGCATTTCACAGCCCGCTTCGCCCCGTTTCATGGCGCTCGCGCCGATGCTCGATGACGATCACGTCACCCGGCTCAACCTGACGCTGGCGATCTTTATGTTCGCGAGCTTTATCGTTTTCATTCCTGCATGGCTGCTCGACACCCGCATGCTCGACAGCGCGGCCGTCTGGACCAAGCCGCAAAAGTTCAACATCTCGCTCGGCCTGCATTTCCTCACCATCGCGGTCTTGTTGCAATTGGTGCCGCGCGATGTGCGCAGCGGTCCGGTCTTGCTGATCTTTTCCTATCTTGCAGCGGGCGCTCTGCTGATCGAGTTTTTCTGGGTCTCGCTGCAAGCGGCGCAGGCGAAACGGTCGCATTTCAATTTCGACAGCCAATTCGAAGCGCTGATGTATGCGCTGATGGGCCTTGGCGCGTTCTTGCTGATGACCATTGCTTTGGCTCTCGCCGTGCAGATCTGGCGCAAGGGTGACCGGTCGCGGCGCGGCCTTTGGCTCGGGTCGATCGTTGGCCTGACAATCGCCTTTTTCACCACGCTTTATTTCGGCTTCACCATGTCCTCGACCAGCCGCTACGTCGGCGCACCTTTGGAAGGCGGCGGGGCAACCGTCCCGTTCTTTGGCTGGAGCCGCGAATATGGCGACCTGCGCCCGGCCCATTTCGTCAGCCTGCATATGATGCAGACCGTCCCTTTCGTCGGCTGGCTTGCCGACCGCTATGGCTGGAACGTGTTGCTGGTTGTGGGGGGAGTGACGCTGGCGCAGGGCGCCATCGCGACCGCCCTGTTCTTTCAAGCGCTGGCGGGCCAACCCTTCTGGCCGGTTTAGGCAGAGCTTAGCCCTCGCGGCTCCTCAGCGCCTCAAGCTCGTGGCGCGGGGTTTTCATGCCTTTGGTGCGGCTGGTCAGGTGGAAATCGCGGCACAGCTCGCAGCGGTAGGCGCGCAGCTTAAAGGGCGCCTTGCTTGCGGCCAGTTCGGCCTCTTCGCGGGCCTTGAAGCGCTTTTTCTTCGCGCAAATGCCGGGGCGGGTTTTCATTGGCCCTGCCCCGCGCGCGTCAACCGCCTGCTGCCTCGCGCGCTTTGCGAGCGGCGATAAAGGAGCGGATAAAGGCGATCATCGCGATCACGCTGGCCGCTTGCATCGCGCCTATGCGGAATATCGCCATATTGTCGTCCCGAGAGATCGCTCCGCTCAGCGGCATAAACAACGCGATAATAACCAGCAGCGTGAGCAGCACTGCGATATGCGCGACCACCTTGTTTTCGGTTTTCACGCCCGGATGACAGGCCAACAGCAAGACGCCGAACGCCGCCGGTATCAAAGCTGTCATCGAAGGGGTGTCTGATGCGAAGTAACCACCCAGCGATATCCCAATCAGGACCAGCGCATTCAGCAGATTGGCAAACGGAGCAGAGAACATCTTGCTGCTTCCTATTTGACCAGCTCGACCTGCTCAAAGTCCAACTCGACCGGTGTCGCCCGGCCGAAGATCGAGACGGAGACCTTGACCTTCGCCTTGTCGAAATCAAGCTCTTCGACCACGCCGTTAAAGCTGGCAAAGGGCCCGTCGAGCACTTTGACCTGATCGCCGATTTCGTAATCGACATTGACCTGTTGCTTGGGTGCGGCCTGCGCTTCGGCGACGCCGCCAAAGTAGCGCGCGGCGTCCTTTTCGCTGATCGGTTGCGGCTTGTTGTTGTTGCCCAGAAAGCCGGTGACCTTGGGCGTGTTCTTGACGAGGTGATAAATGTCGTCGTTCATCCGCAGCTTGGCGAGAACATAGCCGGGCATGAACTTGCGCTCGACCTGAACCTTTTTGCCGCGCTTCACTTCGGTCACAGTCTCGGTCGGAACCTCGATTTCCTCGACGCCCTCGCTCAGACCAAGCCGGTCGGCTTCTGAGAGGATCGCCTCTTTGACCTTGTTTTCGAAGCCCGAATAAGCGTGGATGATGTACCAGCGAGCCATGGATTATCCTTGAAGTGTGATGCGTGAAACTGGGCGTGCTGCGCCGGTTAGGCGAGCGTCAGCAGGAATTTGACGACGGCGTTGAACATGCTGTCGATCCCGAGGAAGAACAGCGAGAGAATGATCATCAGGATGAAGACGAAAATCGCGGTGCGAATCGTCTCTTCGCGCGTCGGCCAGACAACCTTGCTGGTCTCGCTGCGGACCTGGTTCACAAACTCGGGAACCGAGGGTTTTGGTTTCTTTTCGTCGGCCATCGCTTCTCGAGCCTTCAATCCTGTTTGCACTGTGTGCGGTGTCGCACGCGGTTTTTAGGTAAGGGTCCGCGCCGTCCCGAACAAGGTTTCGGGAAGGGCGTGTCGCTTTACCAATGTCAGAAGACGGAGAGCCGAATAGGGCGATGGCCGCGCAAAAGCAAGCGCGCGTTGCACAAACGCATCGACCAAATTTGCCAAGCGCGCTCTGTCACCAAGGGGGCTTCCCATGGCACGCATGCGCCACTAGCGTGCGCTGCTTTAGGCCAGAGCACGGGCCAGTAAGATACTCACAGGGGAATTCACGCAAATGGCAGCCACAGAAGCGGGTACGGTCGGTCTGATTGATCGCGTAACGAATATATCGGACTTTATCTGGGCCGGCACATGGAACGGCGACGAAGTTCTCCCCTTCCCGCCGATGACGATCATCCTGCTCGGCATCGGTCTGTGGATCATGGTGGGCCTGCGGTTCTATCCGATCATCAAACTGGGCAGCGCATTCAAGGGTCTGTTTGCCAGCCGTAAGGGCAGCGGCGAAGGCGAGATTTCACCCTTTGCTGCGCTTTCAACCGCGCTTTCGGGGCAAGTCGGCACCGGCAACCTTGCAGGGGTCGCGACCGCGATTGCGCTGGGTGGGCCGGGCGCAATCTTCTGGATGTGGATCACCGCTTTGTTCGGTATGGCGCTCGCCTTTGCGGAAGGCTCACTGGCCATCCGTTACCGCGAAACCACCAGCGACGGCGTGAAACGCGGCGGCCCAATGACTTACATCATGATGGGCCTCGGCCCGAAATGGACGTGGCTGGCCATCGTTTTCTGCCTCGGCACGCTGTTCTCCGCGATGGTCACCGGCAACTCGATTCAAGCCAACGCGATTGCGGACGGCATGAACGAACTGTTCGGGATCGAGGACTGGCTGGGCGGGCTGATCACTGCGATCCTCGTCTTTATCGTGATCATCGGTGGCATCAAATCAATCGGCAGCGTGGCGGAGAAGATCATTCCGTTCATGGCGGCGAGCTACATTCTGATGGCGCTTATCGCTCTGATCCTGAATGCGGGCGATCTGCCTGCGACCTTTGGCCTGATCTTTGACGGTGCGTTCAACCAGCAAGCAGCCACTGGCGGCTTTGTGGGCGCAGCGATTATCCTTGCGATCCGCGCCGGTGTTGCGCGCGGGCTGTTCTCTAACGAGGCAGGGCAAGGCTCGACCGCCATCGCGCACGCTGTGGCGCAGACCAACGATCCCGAGCAACAGGGCCGCATGGCGATGCTGGGCACCTTTATCGACACGATTGTGATCTGCACCATGACGGCGCTTGTGATCCTGACGGTTCAGGGCGATTTCACCGGCGGCGGCGAAGCGGTGGCGCATGCGTGGAATTCGGACCTTGAAGGGTTCGCCATGACCAGCGGCGCGTTTGCGGCGGCCTTCCCGGTCGAGATTGCAGGCGTGCCTATCGGCACTCTGATCGCGTCGATTGCGCTAATCCTGTTCGTGTTCACGACCTTGCTGACGTGGAGCTATTACGGGGAGCGCGCGATCACCTTTATCTACGACCGCGTCCCCGGCTCTTCGCGAGGCGGGGAGAAGATCCTGCACATCATCTGGCGCGTGCTGTGGTGCGTTGTAATCTATGTCGGATCGACGCAGGACCTTACTCTGGTCTGGCGTTTGGGCGACATCTCCAACGCCGCAATGGCATTGCCAAACCTGCTGGCGCTGCTCTTGCTCTCTGGCGTCGTGTTCAAGCTAGCGCAGGGCGACAAGACTGCAGGTAAGGACTTCTCCGCCGAAACACCGGAAGAGCCAGAGGAGTATTGATTGATAGCCGTTGCGAGGAGCGCCCGTTTCCGGAGCGCTCCTCGCAGCAAATCAACAGCGCCCAAACAAGCGGTCAAGCCAGCTCGGCTCGTGCATCGGTTGCACGCGGCCATAGGCCATCGCGCGGATGCAGGGATCTGAAATCGGGCGTGGGCTGACCCATTGGTCAGGCTTCGAACTGCTGAACCGGTACTGAGACATCATCATCCTCCTTCATCTGTGAGCCGAGTCGCTCAACTGATCGATGAAATGCCACGGTTCGTCTGACGCGATTCTGACCGCGCTGGTTAGGCTGCGTTCAGCTATGTCGCGCCCTGTATTAACAGAAGAGCAAAGCACCCTCGCCAAAGCAACCGCGCGATTAGCGTCGGCTCTTCCATCGAACGAACGCGCCCATGCTTGATCGAGCGCAAGTTCGCGGTTGCATGCCGACCTGATCGATTCTAGCCTGCAAAAAAACGGGGCGCACCTGACCAAAAGCCTTTCCGGCTGGCAGAGGAGGGATTCTGCTATGACGTTTCGCGCGCACCTGTCTCGTTTCATGTTCGGCGCATTCTTGCTGCTTGGCGCACTGGCCTTGGCGCCGCAACCTGCCTTTGCACAGGATAGCGAGGGGGTTGCCAAGGAAATCGTCAAGCAGACAGGCAATGCCGTAAAGATAGCGAAGCAGATCAAAGGGCAGGGCGGCAGACTTACCGGGAGAACTGGCGCCAAGATCGCTGGCGCGAGCGGCTCCATCGTCACGATCCTGACGAACTTCGATACGTTGACCTGCAACACCAGCGTCATGGCGCTATACATAAAGATGCGCGACCTTTCGATCGCCGCAGCATTGGCAAACGACCCGGCGCTCGACGCCCAAGTTTCCCAACTGCGCGCAATAATCGCCAAGCTGCAGGCGCTTTGCAACAAGTATGTCAACAAGGTTCCAACCGGGGTCGCAACCGGCGGTTCATCGGGCAGCGATACGGGTTCGGGCGACGACGCGGACGAAGAGGATAGCGATACAAGTGCCGCGCCGCCTACGAGCGGCTACAGCGTTGAAGAACGGATTTGCCTGCGCAAATGCGGCAAGCTCCACTCGGCCTATCTTGATGCAAAAAAAGAGTTCGAGCGCGAAAAGAAATATGCGGACTCAAAGCGCGCCGATGCCACGGCCAAGCGCAAGGCCGCCAATGCCGCCGATGCCGTCGCCAAGAAGGCCGAGCAGGATGCCATCGACGCGCAAAAGAAGGGCGCTCAGTTGCGGCGCCAACTGACCAGCGCGAAGACACAAGAGAAGAGGCTCGAGCTCGCCGACGAGATCGCTGATCTGCGCGAAGGGTCCAAGCAGCGATGGGCCGACGCAAAGCGCGCCGAAGCGGATAAGGCCGAAGCCGAAGCGAAGGCGGCCGAAGCGGCGGCCGATGCCGCCGAGGCGCAAGCCGCTCAAGCCTATGAGGTTATGAATACGCTTTACGAGGCCTGGCTCAAATGCGCGAAGACCTGCGCCGATAAGGCCAAGAAGTATAGCAATCAGGTGATCGACCCGTTCACCCTGTTCTGGGGAACGCGGGATAAGCCCGATGCGCCGGCCTATTACACGCCTCCTGTGACAGTGCCAGAGGAAGAGCCTGCCAAGAGGGTCAGCCGCGTGATCCTGCCCCCGGCGGCGATTTCAGGCGGCAGTTTGCGCGGTGTGGTGATCGACGAGCAGGATGAGCCGCAGGAAGAAGCGCGAGTGGCCTTCGAATTCCCGGCCGACGACTACAGGGTTACCGGCGGGCTCGAAATCGACCCCGAAGACCCGCCCGAATGGATCGCCTATCCCGGCAACGAAACGGCGACAGGTTCGCGTCCGCTGGTTTTCGTGCCGGGCATTTTGGGTTCCTCACTCACCGCAAAACCGGCTGAACGCGCCGATAGCGACGAGTTCCGCCCCATCACCATCCCGATTGTCGATGCGGCGCCCGAGGATCTGCCTTTTGTCCCGGGCGATTACGTCGATCTTGCCAATCCGGTCAGCCTTGGCGTGCCGTATGAAGGCGCGAACATATCGCAGGCGGGCGACCCGCTGCCCGGCGAGATGCCGGTTGCGGTCGCGTTCGGCCCCGATGGTATCGAGGGCACCACCAATCTGGTCGTCCCGAAATGGGTTCAGCCCGGCCCGCTCGAATTCGAGCTTTATACACCCGAAGGCGACGTCATTGAGGTCAAAAGCGAAGGCTACCAATTCGTGCGCGGGTGGATAGAGCAGGACAAGCTGCGCAGCGGCCAGGTTGCGCAATTCGGCTTCGATCTGCAATTCGGCGATGGACCGGGCACGGTCACCATGGTGATCGCAACCGCCGGGCCGATTGTTTACGAACGCGTGGGCCAGCCGCAGGTGCTGCAGATCAGCGAAGATGGCAAGGTCAGCTTCACCGATACGGTGCAGGCGCTAAAGGGCTCGCCCGTCGGCATCCCCTTCGCGATCACCCCGACCTTTACGCGCGGGGAGTGAATGCCCGCCCGAGCACCCGGGCAATCAGCGACGGCTCTTCCATCGGGCGAATCCGGCCATGCTTGATCCTGCGCAAGGTCGCGTTGCTCGCCGCATTATTGGCGTCCGGCGATGTGAACGAACCAGAATGAGTCGGGCTATTCTGCACTGTGTTCTGCACTGGGCGACCTCCTGCCAAATCGGGCGCATCCTTGCGCCGGATGAACCAAGAGATACGCAGCTTTGGTCACCCACAGGTAACCGCACAATTAGGGGAATCGGCCTAGGCGGCGTGGACAAATTGCGCGCGGTCACGGCGAGACGAGAAAGCTCCATTTCAAGGAATGAGGACGCAGGACATGCATCGCATATTCAAGGACGAACGACGTAGAAATGGGGCTTTCTCGTCTCGTCCCGAAGGGATTGGGCCAAAATCTGCCCTAACGGCGTTGCAAACGCTTGAAAGTGCGCTGCACTTCCTGCGCGTTCGCGCCTTGTTAGAACAAATTTTGGCTCCAACCGTGATCCGCGTGCAATTTGCCCACGCCGCCTAGAGCGCTCGGACTGGCCGCCCACTAATCAGAACTGTCGGAGAAAATGGCAGGGGTGACAGGATTCGAACCCGTGGCCCTCGGTTTTGGAGACCGATGCTCTACCAACTGAGCTACACCCCTGCACGAGCAGCGCGCTTTATCCGAGCGTCCAACAATAGGCAACACACGAATCGGCTCCCTACTGGCATGAACCTCCGGCAGTGCTACAGGGGGCGCCATGCATTCGCCGATCCGCGCCCCGATCCCGGTTGATACGCTGCTGCTCGCCTATCGCAGCGGTATCTTCCCGATGGCCGATGCGCGCGAGGATCACGAGGTGTTCTGGGTAGAGCCGCGCGACCGGGCGACCATTCCGCTGGAGGGCCTTCGCGTGTCGAAGAGCCTGCGCAAGGTGATTCGGCAGGACCGCTACACCGTCACGCTGGATCGGGCGTTTGACCGCGTGATCCACGCCTGCGCCGCGCCGCGTCCGGGGCATCCCGAAAGCTGGATCAGCGACCGGATCGTTACGAGCTATATCCAGCTGCACAGGTCCGGCCACGCCCATTCGATCGAGTGCTGGGAGGCGGGCGATGGCGACCGCGAGCCGACCCTCGTCGGCGGGCTATATGGTGTGTCCTTCGATCAGGTGTTTTGCGGCGAAAGCATGTTCAGCCGCGCCGACAATGCCAGCAAAGTCGCGCTCGCGTGGCTGGTGGCACTGATGCGGGAGGCCGGTTTCAAGCTGCTCGATTGCCAGTTTATGACCGATCACCTCGCCTCGATGGGCGCAGTGGAAATGCCGCAAAGCGACTATCTCGATCTGGTCAATCAAGCGGGCGGGCAGACAAAGCTGACCCTGCACGAGGCATTTGCGCGCTTTGACGCTGGTCAGGCTTCGTTGTCTGCTGGCTCTTCGGCGGCGGGTTCTTCGGCTTCCTCTTCAGCCTCGTCCGCATCGCCCTCGGGCAGTTCGGCCTCTCCCGGGAAGCGCATCGTGCATTCCTTGACCCAGACATCATAGACCGGATGTTCGACCACATTGAGGCTGGGCGATTCCTTGAACAGCCAGCCGGAAAAGACGCGGGTGTGCTCGGTGTCCCCGCGTTCCAGCACATCGACCTGAACGAAGGCTCCGGTTTCCTGCGGCATTTCCTGCGGCGCGGTGCGTTCGCAGGCGGATAGGCGCACGATCACCGGCCCCTCCTCGCGCGTTTCGCCGGGGCGCAGTTCCAGATCGACACTCTTGTTGTTGCGCTTGTTAAGCAAGCCGATTGTGGCGACACGCTCTCCCATCGGCGTGGCGCCCTCGCTTTCGGCAAGCGCGACTGCGGCGGTATCGGCGGCACCTTGCGCGCCTTCAACTGGCACTTCGATCGTGTCGGGATCGCCAGACTCTTCGCAACCGGCGAGGGTCAGTGCACTCGCCACTGCGGCTAGAAAGATCGGTTTGCTGCGCATAATTCAGCTCTCGGGCGACCATGCCTCGTAATCGCCGTCTGCACGTGCGCGGCGGCCACCCCGCTCCAATGCGCCTTGCGGGCGATAAGCGGTGGCTGTTCCGGTGGCGTTGGGCGTGTAATCGGCTTCCCAGATTTTGGCCAGCGGCAGATGGCTTTCAGGCACATCGTCAAACGCCCCGTGCAGCCAGCCATGCCATTCAGACGGCACACGGCTCGAATCATTGGCACCAGAATAGATCACCCATCGCTTTTCGGCCTGGGTGTAGGAGCCGGTGTTCGGGCCGCTCTCTTTGGCAGGGCTGCGGTAATATTTGTTACCCTCGGCATCGGTGCCGACATGCTCCCGGCGGGTGCGGGCAGCCCAAAGGTGCGTGCCAAAGGTCGCGCCATCCCACCAAGTGAAGATTTTACCGAAAATTCCCAAGATCCCGCGTCCGTTATTTGGGTCGCAAAGACACGACCGAATAAAGCATGGTGAGCCTATACGCCCACCACGCTTTGTTCGTCCAGAGCTAGAAGTGTGTTGGCGACGCCGAAATGGCGGGTCACCAACACGGTCGCATCAAACGTGCTCAGGGGTAGATCGCAACCTGCCAAAGCTTGTTGATGCCGCTCGACCCGCAGCCCTTGAGATAGCCGCCGATGCGAAAGCCGTTTTGCATCGCCTTCATGACCATTTCGAACTTCTCGCGCCCGTTGGGATCGCTCATTTCGAACGTCAGATTGTAAGGGCCAAATCGACCGGTGCATGATCCGTCCACGCGCCCGGACACCAGCACCAACACCGAAGCATCATTTACGAAGACTTCCTGCACAACGCCGTCAAAGGCCGCTCTCGGCGGCGCTGCCGTTGCTGTTGGAGCGGATGCGAGCAAGGCCGTTGCCGCCATCGCGGTCATCAGTTTTTTCATTGATTTTCCCCTTTTTAACCCACCGGTTACAGGGTCTGGATCACCGCGGACCTTGTGTCAAATGATGCACATCTGCGTCCTGGCAAAGCCTTACTCAGGCAGAGTGTAAGTCAGCGCATCGCCCGGCTTGATCCCGAACTTCTCCGACAGACCCGCGCGAATCTCGAATACCGCCGTGGCAAGACCGGAGGACGCCACCGAGTCTTCCGAATAAGGCGTGGTGTTTGCGGCGATGTTGCTGATCCGGCCATCGGTGCCCACAAAGATGATGTCGAGCGAAAGCGGCGTGTTTTTCATCCAGAAGCTGCGCTGGGAAGGCTCTCTGGAGGGAAACAACATCGCTTCATCATCGCCAAGTTCGGTGCGAAACATCAGGCCGCGCGCTTGCGCTTCGGGGGTATCGGCAAGCTCGGTCTTGAAGGTCATCGGCCCAGCATCGCGTTCGATAGTGACGTCGATGATTTTCAGTCCCGAAATCGGGTGAACCGCTTCCGTCTCGGTTGAAGAGGTGGAATCAGTGGATTGCGCCGAAACAGTCCCTGTCTCTGCCGGAGAGCACGCCACCAGAACGGCGGCGCCCGCCAGCGCAAAGGCCCTCACGCTCCAATCTCTTACCATGATCCGAATCCTTCCTGATTGTCCGCTTCATCGGCTTCGGCTTCGGCGAGCCATTCGTCAATCTCGCTGGTCGCGGATGCATTGATTATGAACCGCACCGCGTCGAAATCGTGGCCTGCGCGCAGCATTGCGGCGATCTGCTTCTCTTTTGCGGCGCGCTGTTCGTCCACAGGGGACTCAGGGTCAATCTTTCGCCCGAACAGCCCGAACCCGCGTTTGCGAGCTAGCAGGATCGCCGCGCGGCGTCCCTCGGCCTTGCCCGGCGCATTGTCGGCCCGCACCTTTTCATCGACGCCCGCTGCCCACAGGGCCTGCTCCACGCGCCGCTTGCCATATCCGCGCGACGTCAGGTCGCGGCTGCGCGAGCGTGCGTAGGCGTCATCATCGACATAACCCAATTCGATCAGGCGGTTGACCAGACCAGCGACATCCAGATCACGGGTTCGACCATCTTCATCCTCGGCCACCCCACGCTCGCGGATCTTGCGCGCCAGATAGGCTTCCAATTTGGCCCCCGTGGTCGCAAAGCGCGCGGCGTAAGACAGCGCAAGGTCGCGCAAGGCAACCTCGTCCAGCGGCTTACGCTTGGCCGGTTTGCGCCCGCCGTCTTTGCGACTGGTTGATGACAAATTCATCTCCCGTGAAACCATCTTGCCTTATTCGTGCCACAGTCCTTATCAAATGGGAAAAATTATGGGGTGCTGTGGCGGCTGACGCTGCGGCATGCGGGACACGATAGTGCGCGATTTGACGTGCTGCAAATTACGGGTATCGCTAAATATTATGACCGACGCCGCATTGACGCCGACGCCGAATGATTGCGAATTGCCGCGAATCCGCGCCGAATTTGCGACCTTTAATGAGGCGATTGATTACGCCGCACGGAGCGAAAAGGGGCTCAACTTCCACGATATGCGTGGACAATTGGAGCGCGTTTACCCGTTTTGGCAGATGCGCGAGGATGCGCTGGTGACGGCACGGCGGCTGATGGCCTTTGGCATCGGCCCCAAAGATCGGGTGGCTTTAATCGCTGAAACCGGCCCTGATTTTGCCGCTCTGTTCTGCGCCTGCGTCTATGTTGGCGCTTGGCCCGTACCGCTGCCGCTGCCGACAACATTCGGTGGCAAGGACAGTTTTATCGATCAACTCGCGGTCCAACTGCAAAGCTCCGATCCCAAAGTCCTGCTCTACCCAGAGGAAATCGCCGAGATGGCGAGCGCCGCAGCGCAGCGTCAGGGTTGCGATAGCGAAAGCTGGCAGGACTTTGAAAAGCGCGAAGCGCCCGAATGCGAGCTGCCCGAAGCTGATCCGGAAGACATTTGCTATCTGCAATATTCATCGGGATCGACCCGCTTCCCGACCGGCGTGGCGGTGACGCACAAGGCTCTGCTGCACAATCTTTATGGGCATTCGACCACCATGAACCTCGGCGAGAATGACCGCTGCGTCAGCTGGCTGCCGTGGTATCACGATATGGGTCTGGTCGGTTGCTTCCTGTCGCTGATCGCCAATCAGGTGTCCGCCGATTATCTCAAACCCGATGCCTTTGCCCGCCGCCCGCTGGCATGGCTCGACATGATCAGCCGCAACCAAGGCAACACGCTCTCTTACTCGCCGACCTTTGGCTACGACATTTGCGCGCGCCGCATCTCCAGCCAGAGCAATGTCGAGGAACGCTTTGACCTGTCGCGCTGGCGCGTTGCTGGCAATGGCGCGGACATGATCCGCCCCGACGTGATGCAGAACTTCGTCAACGCGTTCTCCGATGCAGGGTTTAGCGCTGATGCGTTCACGCCATCTTATGGCCTTGCCGAAGCGGTGCTGGCCGTAACCGTCATGCCGCCGGGCGAAGGGATCCGCGTCGAATTGGTCGAGGAAGAGCGCCTGTCGGGCACTCCGCGCGATATAACGCGCCCGGCCCGCTATCGGGCCATTGTCAATTGCGGCAAGCCGCTGCCCGACATGGAAGTCCAGATCCGCGGCGAGGACGACAACGCGCGCGGCGATCACCAGATCGGCAAGGTGTGGTGTCGCGGCCCCAGCGTCATGCACTCCTATTTCCGCAACGAGGAAGCGACCGCCGATTGTCTGGTAGACGGTTGGCTCGACACCGGAGACATGGGCTACACCGCCGATGGTTACCTGTTCATCGTCGGGCGCGCCAAGGACATGATCATCATCAACGGCAAAAACCACTGGCCGCAAGATATCGAATGGGCGGTCGAGCAATTGCCCGGCTTCAACCATGGCGACATCGCAGCCTTTGCGATCGAAACCGAAGGCGGTGAAGAAGCGCCTGCCGTTCTGGTCCATTGCCGCGTTGCAGACCCGACAGAGCGGGTCCGCCTGCGCGAACAGATTTCGGACAAGGTCCGCTCGGTCACCGGCATGAGCTGCGTCGTCGAACTGGTCCCGCCGCGCACACTCCCGCGCACGAGCTCGGGCAAGTTGAGCCGCGCCAAGGCGAAGAAGCTGTACCTGTCAGGCGAGATCGTCCCGCTGGAGCTGGCGGCTTAATAAGCTAAGCGCGCTGACGGCCCGCTCACTCCTCTATCGAGCCCCATTGCGCGCGCAGCTCGCCCGAGCCGCCTTGCACTGTCACATCGACACCGGCCTTACCGAGAATTTCGGCGGCTTGCGCAGCCTGTTCGCTATCGCCGGTCAACACCACCCGCATGTCCAGACGTTTGGCGGCCCATTCGATGGTGGTGAGCGCGCGTGCGCCCACCGGGTTCGGGCCGTCCTCGTCAAACGGAATTGCCGAGGGCAGGGAAGCGCGCGGCGGCACCAATTCGATGCTCCATTCCTCTTCGGTTCGGGCAATCCGGGCTTCCAGCGTGCGATAAGCGGCCATTGACGCGCCATCGAGCCGCGTCGCGCGCACGGTCGCGCGTTTGCGGTTGGTATCGACCGTCACGTTCTCCTCGGAAACGCCGGCTACCAAGGCGAGCCGTGTCGCCAAAGAGCGCGCCCGTTCCTCCAACGCTGCGGTTTGATCGACTTGCTCATTCGCCGCCGCCAGCTGAGCCCGCTCGGCCGCCGACGGGTCACGCGTCACCTTGATCTGGGTGACATCGGTCACGAACTCCCGGCCAAGGCGTTTCTTGAGCGCACGCGCCAGATCGGCCTCGACATCGGCATCACCGCGTAGAACGGGTGTAAACACAGTCGCATTGACCGAAATAGGGGACGAGCGGAAATCGACCGCCAAATTGTCGATGGCTGAGTCCTCGACAAAGGCCACCTCGATCTCGTTGCGGATCGCCCCTTGGGCGCGCGCTTCCCATGCAATCTGGCTGAGCGAGAAGGCAAGCGGCACAACCAGACCGGCGAACACCGCAAGCACAACGAAGCTCTGAAACCGCGTCTGACGCGCGCTGAGCGAGGAGCGGAACCCGTAAATCCGCGCCATCGCAAGCGCGGTCAATGCGATGGTCACAAGGTTGGTGAGGTAGAGCAGCATCGCGCCCGAAAACGCGGTCCAGTTCAATGTCGCCAAGCCAAAGCCGACCACCGCAAGCGGCGGCATCAATGCGGTGGCAATCGCCACGCCGACAACCGCACCCGCCTGTCCCCTGATCATCGCATAGGCACCCGCCATGCCGGAGAACAGGGCGACGAACAGATCGAACAGGTTGGGCTGTGTGCGGGCCGCGATCTCGGGCGTAATCGTCTGAATTGGCGAGAAAAACACCAACGCCGCGCACAGCGCGATGCCCAGCAGACTGCCCCAGCCAAGCGAGCGCGCCGATTGTTTGAGCCAGGCGAAATCACCGATGGCCAGCGCAAAGCCCAACCCCATAATCGGCCCCATCAAGGGCGACAGCAACATCGCCCCGATAACCACGGCGGTGGAGGATTGCAGCAATCCGATAACCGCGATCCCGGCGCTCATCGCGGTCATAAACAGATACCGCTCTGACAAGGCGCAATCGTCGCGCCGTTGCTTGATTATCGCGGCCTGATCGACTTGATCGACAAGCGAGTGACGCCACCAGCGTCGGATGCTGACAAGGATGCGGCGAAACGCGGTCCTGCGCGAGGCGCTTTTGCGCGCCTCGTCATCTGCGTAAGATGCGCTTGCGGACAGCGCGGTATCGCTGGACGAAGATGTCGCGGATCTGGTCGGTTCGGTCACTTTGTTCCCCTGAGACCCATGATTTACAAGCAATTGCCCGCAAACAAAAGCACCCACATTGCATCCTGCGCGCTGCACACGCCCCACGATACCCGAGCAAAAGCATGGACGCGGGGGCGCGAAACGGGCAATCTTGAAACTTGTGTTTTATATCACTAATACAGTGAGTGTATTTGCCATTGCATTTTGAGGCGCAGACACAGCGTCCTGCACCGCCGCACGAGGGAGCCGATTGAGCGCATGAGCACCGAGTCCAAAACCGCCACCACAACCAAGACCGTGACAGATTTCGAACTGACCCCGCCCGATCCGGTGCCGGCAGTCACAGCCGAAAAGGCGGCGGGCCTCGTCCCGGTTTCGGCAGAAGCCAAGACCAAGCTCGACACCAAGGTCGACAGTTTCATTGCCGAGTTGGTTGCCGAAGACGCAAATTCTCCTGCCTTTGGTGAGAAAGTCGATCTCATCACGCGCATGGGTCAGGAGCAAATCCGCGCCGCCTCGGCCCACTCGAACCGCTTCCTCGACCGCCCGGTCCGCGCGATGGACGCCGACAGCAGCGTGGGCAAAGACCTCGCTGAACTGCGCCGCACGGTCGAAGACCTTGATCCTGCCCGCAAGTCCAAGCTGCTTGAGCCGCGCAAGCTGTTCGGCATCATTCCGTTCGGCAACAAGCTAAAGAACTATTTTGACAGCTATTCCTCTTCGCAAGGACACATCCAGTCGATCCTCAAGAGCCTTGAGGGCGGCAAGAAAGAGCTGATCCTCGACAATTCCGAGATCGACAACGAGCGCGCCAAGCTTTGGGAAGCGATGGGCGAGCTCGAACAGATGATCCACATGGCCAAGACGCTCGACGAGCGGCTTGAGGCCAAAGCGGTCGAACTCGACGCGTCAGACCCCGAAAAGGCCAAGGCGCTGCGTGAAAGCGCGCTGTTCTATGTCCGTCAGCGCACGCAGGACCTGCTCACCCAAATGGCTGTCAGCGTTCAGGGTTATCTCGCGCTTGATCTGGTCAAGAAAAACAATGTCGAGCTGGTCAAAGGCGTTGACCGCGCCAGCACCACCACAGTCGGTGCGCTGCGCACGGCGGTAACGGTGGCGCAGGCGATGACCAATCAGAAACTGGTCCTGCAACAGATTACCTCGCTCAACGAGACGACCACCAACATCATCGATTCGACCAGCACCCTGCTGCGCGAACAGACCGCGCAAATCCATGAGCAGGCCGCGTCCTCGACGATCCCGCTCGAAACGCTGCAACGCGCGTTCCAGAACATCTATGACACGATGGACGAGGTGGACGATTTCAAGGTCCGCGCGCTTGATTCGATGAAGCAGACGGTCAATGTTCTGACCGACGAGGTCGAGAAGTCGAAGGGCTATATCGCCCGCGCCGAAGGACAGGCACAGGCGCAATCCAAGGTTGCCTCGGAACCCTCGCTGCTGGCGCTGGATAGCTGAGCGCGCGACGAATGCCCGACTCCACCCGCGAATCCGAACAGATCATGCGCGCCGCAGGGCAATCGCTTGCCGCCCAGCGCACCGGAGGGACGCACCGTCCCGGCAGCGGCGGCAGCATTGGCAAAGGAAGTGCGCAGGCGAAGGTAAAGCATCTGGTAAAACGCGGAGCCTATCTCGCGGCCGCGCTGTTGGCGATCTTTGTGGCGACCGGAATTGTCGGCTCGATTATCGGCGGCATCGGCCAGATGGGCTTGATGGCGGTGGGACTGGTCGTGCTGGCCGCGATTGCGATCTTTTTCCTCGCGCCCAAGCCCAAGCCACCCAAGCGCGCCGAGCTGGGTCAGGGTGATCCGAAGCGGATGGTCGCCAACACCGAATTGTGGCTTGAAGCCCAAGCGCCCGCTTTGCCCCCGCCCGCCGTCAAAGTGGTCGAGCAATTGGGCGTGCAGTTGGATGCTCTTGGTGTCCAGCTCGAAACCGTTGACGCTGCGCATCCGGCGATGGGCGAAGTGCGCGAACTGGTCGGCGAATACATCCCCGAGACAATCGACAATTACCGCAAGGTGCCCGAGCATCTCCGGACCGAAAAGCACACCGGCAAAACCGCCGATGAGCGTCTGACCGACAGTCTCGGCAAGCTATCGGGCGAGATCGACCGTGTGACCCGCAAACTTGCCGAAGGCGCGCTCGACGATCTCGCGATCAAGGACCGCTATCTCGATTATCGCTATGGCGGCGATGAACTGCTCGAAGACATGCAAACGCCCGCGAAAAGCGACAATTAGGGCGGCCCATGCGCGTCACACTGCCTCACGACCTTGGTCAAGAAGAAGTCCGCCGCCGGATGCACGAGCACAGCGCAAGCATCGGCAGCTACTTTCCGCCGGGCATGGCCGAGGTCGAAACCAGCTGGCCTCATGAGGGCCAGATGGACCTGCTCATCACCGCCGCTGGACAGCGCATTACCGGCCAGATCGAAGTGCACGAAACCAGTGTCATCATCGATATGGACCTGCCCCCGATCCTCGGCTTTCTGCGCGGCACGCTGGAGCGTGCGGTGCGCAAACATGGCGGGCAATTGCTCGAAAAAAGCTAGGCGGCTAAGCAGCGCGGGTGAGCAGGGTCAGCTCCGCAGCCGCGAAATCGAGAGCATCAAGCGAGGATGCATAGAGGCACTCTCCCGCACCGGCTTTGACGTTCGCGTCAGTTGAAGCACGCACTTCTCCGGAGAGCGGCAGGATCAAGGCGCCTTGCGGGTAGGCCGCGATGATTTCCTCATCGGGCGCGCCTTCAATCCGGTCGAGCCGGAAATATTGCTCATCGATCAACATCGGACCACGCTCGGAGACATTGCCACTGTGCTCGTCCGGATAGGGCGTGCCATAGGCCACCGCGACACCGCGCTCGAGATGCAGGTCTCGCGGGCGGCCATAATCGAACAGGCGGAATGTGGTGTCGCTGGTTTGCTGGACTTCGACGAGAGAGAGGCCCGGCCCGATTGCGTGAACCGTCCCGGCGGGCAGGAAGTAGATGTCCCCCGGCGAGACGTCGTGCCAGGTCAGCAATTGCTCAATTGAACCATCGCGCGCCGCCTCGGCAATCGCATCCGCTTCGATCGGCTCGTCAAAGCCAATAGCCAGCTGCGCCCCCGGCTCGGCATCGAGCACCAGCCAGCATTCCTCCTTGCCGTTCTCACCCTCGAGCGCTTGGGCGGAACTCGGGTGGACCTGAACCGAGAGCTTTTCACTGGTGAACAGATATTTGACGAGCAGATCGGGATGCTCGGGCGGTGGCTCGAACCAGATTTCGCCAATCCGCTGCCCGTCCGGCGCGGCAAAGGGCGCGGGCAAGGTGTCGCGGCCCCAGACCTTTTCGACCATCTTGGTCGGAAGCTGGCGCACAATCGCACTCATTGGCTGACCGCTCCGGGGAGCTTGCCGACCTTCTGCGCGCCTTCGCGAGTCGTCACGAGCACTTCGCCATCGGAAACGACAATGACCACATCCTCCAGCCCGATGGCCGAAACGCGCGGCCCGTCGCTGCTTACGAGGACATTGCCGCAATCAACCAGATCGGCTGAGCCGCGCGCTACGTTTCCTTCCTCGTCAGCGCCCCCGGGTGCCGCTGCGAGAGCGTCCTGCAAGGCGGCCCAATTGCCGATATCGGACCAGCCCATATCCGCAGGGACCATCGCCGCGCGCGCTGTGTTCTCCATCACCGCATAGTCAATGGAATCGCCTTCGATGGCCGCAAACGGCTCGCTCGCAGGATGGAAGCGGGAGCCGTCCGAGCGGCCTTCCGCTACAGATTGCGCCACCAGTCGGGCCATGTCGGGGCGATGCTGCGCCAATTCGTCGAGCAAGGCGCCCGCGCGAAAGGCGAAGATTCCGCCGTTCCAGCTGTATTCTCCGCTCGCGAGATAGGCCCTGGCCCGCTCGAGATCGGGTTTCTCGACAAAGCGGGCGATCTTGTAGCCGCCGGGCAATTCCTCGCCGCGATGCAGATAGCCATAGCCGGTTTCGGGATGGTCGGGCGCAATACCAAAGCTGACCAGCCAATCCTCCCGCGCCAATTCGGCAGCGGCCACGGCGGCGGCGCGGAAAGCCGCTTCATCGGCAATATGGTGGTCGCTGGGGCAGACCAGCATGATATCCTCGGGCGACAGCATCGCTGCGGCCAAAGCAATCGCGGGCGCGGTGTTGCGGCCCATCGGTTCTACCACCAGACGGTGCTCTCGATCAGCGCCGATTTGCGCTTCGATCAGGTCGGTGTGCTGCGCGCCAGCCACCACCATCGGCGCGGCAAATCGCGCGTCTCCGGCAACCCTTCCGATGGCTTGCTCGAACAGGGTCGTCTCGCCGACCAGAGGCAGGAATGGCTTGGGTTTGACCGTGCGGCTGACCGGCCAAAGGCGCGTGCCGCTGCCCCCGCACAGGATGACCGGATGAATGGGAGCGGGCGTGTCCATGGTGACGGCTATACCAACGCGCGCGGCCCATGCCAGCGCGAAAATGGGCGTTTTGCGCCAGTGTACAGCGGTGAAACGATCACGAGGCTGGCGCCCTAACGCTGGTTAAAGCGCACTTCATAGCCCCACACCACCTCGACCGGATTGCCGTCGCGGTCGAGCTTTGGATTGAAGCGGATTTTCTGCATCACCAGCCCGCATACAAGGCCCGTCGTCTCCGCATCGACATCGCTATAGGTGACCGAGCAGTTCTTCGCCCGGCCATCGGTGGTGATCGTGAACTTCACCCGCACCCTTTTGCCAAACCGAGTCGAGCGACCGCCTTCGGGCACTGGAAAGTCCGTGGCCGTGTTGATTTCGCCCGAGCGCACGCTCTGCTTGCGCGCCTGCGATACACCATTGCCCTGCCCGCTCCCGCTTTGCCCGCTGCCCGTGCCATCGCCGCTGCCCGCTGCACCGGTCCCCTCGCCGCTTTCCTGCGCGCCGGAGCGATTGGCTGTCCCCGTCGAGGATGCGCGCGGACGCGGGCGCGGGGTCTCGACCGGCGAAGGTGGCTCTGCCTCCGGCTTGGGCACCGCTTCCTTGCCCGGTTCACCCTGTGCGCCTTCGTCCGGCGCTGGGTCTGCCGGAGGAGGAGGCGGTGGATCGGAGGTTGTGACCGTCACGGTGAACGCATCGGCCACTGACTGCTCGACCGACTGCGTAAATTTGGGCGCGAGCGCGTGCGCCAGCAGGTACAAAGCAA
This sequence comes from Pseudomonadota bacterium, assembly GCA_039025455.1. GTDB lineage: Bacteria > Pseudomonadota > Alphaproteobacteria > Sphingomonadales > Sphingomonadaceae > Erythrobacter. The sequence goes on from JBCCOF010000006.1 coordinate 45,358, forward strand.
CGATATGGAACAGCCCGATCGCGATCAGCAGCGGCCAGCTAAGCCGTTTGCTTTTGCGCGAAAACTGCCGTTTTTTCATTATCTTGTCTTCCCATCCAATCCGAAGCGGAGCAATTTTTTCGCCCGCGCGCCCGGAAATGTCCCGCGCTCTCTATACCGTGATGTTGAG
>JBCCOF010000007.1:0-44380 GCA_039025455.1 Pseudomonadota bacterium
GAATTAGCCAAGAACCTAATCGCCCAGCCCAGCGTCACGCCCGCCACCGGATCGGTGTTCGACGCGATGGAGGCTATGCTTAAGCCACATGGCTTTGCGATCCACCGCTTCACGCGCGGCGATGGCGAGGAAGGCAGCGATGAGGCGCCGGTCGAAAACCTCTTTGCTATCCGTAAAGGGCCCGAAGGTTCGCGCCACTTCGCCTTTGCAGGGCATCTCGATGTGGTGCCGCCGGGCGAGGGATGGACCAGCGACCCGTTCGAGCCGACCGTGCGCGATGTGCCTGGAGGTAATCTGCTGTACGGTCGCGGGGCGGTCGATATGAAAAGCGCGATTGCCTGCATGGTGGCTTCGGTTGCCGGCATTCCGCAGGAGGCCGGCACTATCAGCTTTATCATCACCGGCGATGAAGAAGGCCCTGCGCTGCACGGCACGCGCGCGCTGATCGACTATATGCGCGCGAACGATTGCGAGCCGGACCTGTGCCTTGTTGGCGAGCCGACAAGTGTCAACCAGCTGGGCGATATGATGAAGATCGGGCGGCGCGGTTCGGTCAATATCTGGCTGACCGTGGAAGGTCAGCAAGGCCACGTTGCCTACCCGCATCTGGCCGACAATCCGATCCCCAAGCTGGTCGCGATCCTCGCCGAGCTCGATGCGCTGATGCTCGACACCGGAACCGAGTGGTTTCAGCCGAGCAATCTGGAGATCACCGATCTCGAGGTTGGCAACCGCGCGCACAATGTCATTCCCGCCGAAGCCAAGGCCCGCATTTCGATCCGATTCAACGACCTGCACAGCGGCGCGAGCCTGTCCGAGCGGGTTGCTTCGATTGCAGAGAAGCATGGCGGGCGCGCGCTACCGATCATTTCGGGCGAGCCGTTCCTGACCGAACCGGGCGATTACTCGAACATGCTGGCCAAAGCGATTGAAGCAGAGACAGGCGTCAAACCCGAACAATCGACCACCGGCGGCACATCTGACGCCCGCTTCCTGCGCAGCGTGTGCCCGGTTATCGAGTTCGGGCTTTGCAACGCAACGATGCACAAGCGGGATGAGGCTGTTGCCATTCCCGACCTTGATGTGCTCACTCGCATTTACACCCGCGCGGCGCTTGGGGCGTTGTCGCTTGAACCGGAACAATCAGAGGCCTGAGCGCTCTGAAGGCCCGACTATGAAAGCCCGACAATGAAAACATGGTTTGCAATTCCGCTGTGGCAGCGCGTTATCGGCGCTCTGATCCTTGGTATTCTGGTCGGTTATTTTTGGGGCGACGGTGCCGAGAGCATCAAGATTGTGGGCGATATCTTCATCGCCTTTATCAAGATGCTGGTCGTGCCGCTGATCTTCTTCAGCCTTGTCGCGGGCGTTGCCTCCATCGGCGACCTACGAAAGCTCGGCAGCGTGGGCTGGCGCGCGCTTTTGATCTTTGTTGTGACCGGACAGATGGCGGTCTGGCTGGGCCTCACCATCGGCACATTGGTTAAGCCGGGTTCGGGGATCGATGGCCGCTCGATGGAACTCGACCAAGGCGCGCTTGACCGCGCGACCGAGCGTCAGGAAGAGGGCGTCACTGTCCAACAGATGATCCTTGAAATGGTGCCGTCCAGCCCGGTTCAGGTGATGGCAGACGTCAATGTCCTGCCGCTGATCATCTTCTCGCTGTTGATCGGAATCGGCATCCTGATGGCGAAGGACGAAGGCGAGCCGGTTCTCAAAATCTTCGAAAGCGGCAGCGTGGTTATGCAGAAAGTCACCATGGTCGTGATGGAGTTGACCCCGTTCGGCGTCTTCGCGCTGATGGCATGGGTTGCGGGCACGCTCGGCCTCGAGGCGCTGCAAGCGCTCGGCATTCTGGTGTTCCTCAACTATCTCGGCTGTCTGCTGATCATAGGCATCATCTATGCTGGCATGATCAAGTTTCTGGCCAAGCTGCCGGTGATCGATTTCTTCCGCGGGATCGTGGACGCAATCGCAGTCAGCTATTCCACCGCCAGCTCAAACGCGACGCTGCCAGTGACACTGCGCTGCACCCGCCGCAATCTTGGGGTTTCGAACTCGGTGGCCAGCTTCGTCGTCAGCCTTGGTGCGACGATCAATATGAACGGCACCGCGATGTATCTCGGCCTAGCGACCTTGTTTGGCGCGCAGGCATTCGGGGTTGACTTGAGCTGGGGTGACTATCTCACCATCTCGGTGCTTGGAACGCTGGGCGCGATTGGCGCAGCGGGCATTCCGGGATCGGGCCTTATCATGATGGTGCTGGTGTTCAGCGCGGTCGGCGTGCCGCTTGAAACCATCGCTCTGGTGGCCGGTATCGACCGGATCATGGACATGATGCGCACCACCACCAATGTCAGCGGAGACGCCGCCGTGGCAACAACGGTGGCGAGCATGACCGGCGAGATTGACCGTGCGGAGATGATCAGCGCCGACGATGTCTGAGGGCACCCGGATCGGGACTGCCCGCGCGCTTTCCATTATTGGCCATCCCATGATCACTCTGTCAGCGAGCGCGCTCGCGGTCTCGATCTTCCTCGGCGCCATGGCGCGCACTGTGATCGTTGTGGGGATTGCTTTGCTCTTTGGCTTGGGGCTGGGAGCGTGGGCCCGCCGCAAGGTAAACAGCGGCCAGTGGTCGCATGTTGATGCCATCCACCCCGGCGAGCGGCGTGAGTGGAACCGGGTTTTGCTCGTGTGCTTCGTGGGAATCGCGGTGGGTTTCGCGGGCATTGATCCCGTCGTTGCGATCACTTCACTCGCGCTTGCCTTCATCTTGCTTTGCGCGATCATCCTGGCACCATGGCTCAAACTGTCGCAGCACACCGCCTATGCTGTCTTTTCAGCGTGGGTGGTGGGATCGGTTGAGCCTTTGGCAGGCTATACCTTTGCCGTGTTCGCTGTGGCCGTGGCGTGGTCGCGCCTCGCTTTGCTGCGCCACACTGTGATCGAAGTGCTTGTCGGGGCGGCTTGTGGATCTCTGGCTGGCCTGTCGCTTTGGATGGCCCTTGAGGAGGCCTTGGGTTAACAATGTCTGAGGGAGAGACCAATGCCGCGTAAAACCATCGGCGAATACGAGTTTGCAACCATCTATCCGATGTATGTCCAAAAGGTCGAAAAGAAGGGGCGGGCCAGAGAGGACGTCGACACAGTCACCAAATGGCTGACCGGATATGATGATGCAGGGCTGGCCGATCAGATCGAGCGCTCGACAACTTTCGAAACCTTCTTCGCCGAAGCACCCCGCCTGAATGACAATGTCGGCGATATCAAAGGCGTCGTGTGCGGGGTGAGAGTCGAGGAAATCGAGGACCCGCTGGAGCAGAAAATCCGCTGGCTCGACAAGCTGGTTGATGAACTGGCGCGGGGCAAGAAGATGGAGAGTATCCTTCGGTGAGGCGGAGAGTTTGCCCGGTCGGACCTAAAACTCGTCATTCCCGCGAAAGCGGGAATCGATCTAACCTGCGACAAAAAGCTGGACTCCCGCTTTCGCGGGGGTGACGAGTGAGGTGATCAGTGACCTAGAACTTGCCCGAATTGCCCCATGTTTCACGCGGGCCGATAGGTTCTGGATTGCTCCATTGCTCGACGATCTTGCCTTGTGCCACGCGGTAAAGGTCGAACACCGCGATATCCGTCCCATCCGCGTGACGCTTTCCGTAGGTTACCACAAAATCGCCTGCGCCCATCAGATGGAAGAGCATTTCGTAACTCCCCGCCGCGTCACTGGCGAGCCAATCGGCGAGGCCCGCGCGGCCCGCTTTGATATGCGGCGCATGCTGCACAAGATCGTTGGCGACGAATTGCGATAGCTTTGAGTGGTCTTTTTCGGTTAGAATTTGCTTCACATATTCGCGCACCAAAGCCTTGTTCGCTTCGGTATCGGCGGCGGGATCAAATTCGGTCGTCCCGCCAACCATGTCTTCACCCGAGGATGTGTCTTCATAGGCCGCTATTGTGTCCCAATGTTCAAGGATCAGGCCGTCGGGATCGGTATAGAACATATCCATCGTGACCCACTGCGCTTCGCCATTGTTGAGCGATTGATAGGCGCTGCACCACACCCACGGGCCATCCTGAAAGCTGCGAACGATGCGAATATCGCGCACCGGGTTGCGCTCTAGGAATGGCTCAAAGAAGGCGAGAAACCCTTCGACGCCGTCGGGCACACCGGTTGAATGCTGGGTGTAACGATGGCCGGTGTATCGGGTGACGGCTTCGCGCGCATTGCCCTGTGCGATGCCTTCCAGGTATATCTTGTGTACGTTTTCGAGCGCCTTACCCATTTGATCGTCCTTTCGGTATTTGCAGCACCTTCTTCCTGAAACTGCATAAATCCACCAGATCACACCGCCAGCATTCCGGCGTACGCGCTTTGCAGGTGTAGCGGCCGTGCAGGATCAGCCAGTGATGCGCGTGAAGGCGGAAGGGTTGGGGCACGCGTTTTTCCAGTTTTGCCTCGACGCTTTCCGGCGTCTTGCCCTTGGCCAGCCCTGTGCGGTTGCCGACCCTCAGGATATGCGTGTCGACCGCAAAGGTTTCTTGGCGAAACCAGCAATTGAGCACGACATTCGCCGTCTTGCGACCCACGCCGGGCAGCCGCACCAGATCATCGCGCGTATCGGGAACCTCGCCGCCATATTCGTCGATCAGCAATTGCGAGAGCGCGATGACGTTCTTCGCCTTGGAGTTGAACAGGCCGATCGTCTTGATGTGCCCGATCAGGCCATCCAGCCCCAGATCGAGCATCTGCTGCGGCGTTTCCACCTTTTCAAACAGCGCGCGGGTCGCCTTGTTCACCCCCACATCGGTCGCCTGCGCCGACAAGGCCACTGCCACGACCAGCTGATAGGCATTGCCATAGTTCAACTCGGTCTCCGGCTCGGGATTGCCCTCGGCCAAGCGGCGGAAGAATTCGAAAATCTGGTCTTTGGTCACGTGGTAATCACAGCCCTAGAACATCTTCCATCGAGTAGCGCCCTGCTTCGCGGCCAACCAGCCACGAGGCTCCGCGCACCGCACCTCGGGCGAAGATCATGCGGTTCTCTGCCGAGTGAGCGAGCGTCAGGCGCTCTTCGCTTCCGGCGAAGATCACGCTGTGCTCGCCCGCGACGGTGCCGCCGCGTAAGGTCGCAAAGCCGATATCGCCTTCGCGCCGAGCGCCGGTCTGGCCGTGGCGGCCGCTGTCCATCGCGTCCGACAGGTTGACTCCGCGCGCGTCGGCTGCGGCTTGGCCGAGCAGTTTGGCGGTGCCCGAGGGCGCATCGACCTTGGCGCGGTGGTGCATTTCGAGCACTTCGATATCCCAGTCCGGTCCCAAACGCGCCGCCGCCTCGCGCACCAGATGAGCCATCAGAGTGACGCCGAGCGAGGTGTTGCCGGTCTGGAGCACGGGGATCGTTGTCGCCGCCTCGGCCAGCGCAGCAAAGTGCTGTTCCTCAAGCCCCGTGGTCCCGACTAGGATCGGCACACCAGAAGATGTCGCGGCCTCAAGATTGGCGGCAAGCGCGTCGGGGGAGGAGAAGTCGACCAGCGCATCGCAGCGGGAGGCAAGCGGCCCCGGCTGCTCGCCCGCATCGACGCCGCCTGCCAGATCATGCCCGGCCTCGCTGATCGCGGTTGCCAAAGCCTGCCCCATGCGCCCCGCGCTGCCGATAATGCCGATATGTGCCAACTTCATTCTCCGTTCGGGCTGAGCCTTGTCGAAGCCCTGCACTTCCTTCATCTTTAGCGCTAGAAGAAAGGACAGCCCTTCGACAAGGCTCTCCTGAGCGGGTCGAAGGGCTCAGGGCGAACGGTTTGAGGGTATGGCGCACGATTTACAAAACATCGTCATCCTCACCGGCGCAGGGATTTCTGCCGAGAGCGGGATCGACACCTTCCGCAGCGAGGGCGGCCTTTGGGAGCAGCACAAGATCGAGGACGTCGCCACGCCCGAAGGGTTCGCGCGCGATCCGAGTCTGGTGCTGAACTTCTACGACGCGCGCAGGGCTGCGCTGGGCGGGGTGGAGCCGAACGCGGCGCACCGCGCGCTTGCGCGGTTGGAGGCGGAGTATTCGGGTGAATTGCTGCTGGTCACCCAGAATGTCGATGATCTGCACGAGCGCGGCGGCTCGACCCGAGTGCTGCATATGCACGGCGAGTTGAACAGCGCCTTGTGCCAGTCCTGCGGGATGCGCTCCGAATGGCGCGAGGCGATGATAGACCGCCCGCCTTGCCCTGTGTGCCAAGCGCCAACCCTGCGCCCCGATGTCGTGTGGTTTGGCGAGATGCCGTATCAGATGGAGCGCATCTATGCGGCGCTCTCGGCGTGCGACCTGTTCGTGAGCATCGGCACATCGGGCGCGGTCTATCCGGCGGCTGGCTTCGTGCAGGAAGCGAGGGCGGCAGGCGCGCGGACGCTGGAGCTGAACCTGGAGCCCAGCGAAGGCAGCCACCACTTCACTGGGTCGCGCCATGGCCCCGCGGGGGAATTGGTGCCGGAATGGGTGGAAGAGGTGCTTGGGTTGGCTTGATGGCAAGCCGTGAGTAGTTTGACGGAGCGACTCTCGGGAGGAACCGAAATGCGATTTGTTCTGCCAATCCTGGCCATAATGGGCGTGACAATGGCGAGTTGTGACGCAGTGGCTGACCTTGGCTTGCAATCTGAGCCTGAGGTGGCGCCCGTCAAAATCACCGATCCCTTTCCGGCAGCAGTAAGCGTTCGCCTCTTTGTCGAATCCGGTGAAGTGGATGAAGACGGTCGAGGGATTATGACCAAGCCCGAAGGGTTGCTCCTCACCGACAAGCAGCGGATTGAGGTAGAAAGCACATTTCAGTTTGAGCCCATGCCAGAGGCATTTGCAGCGTGTTTCGTCCCTCATCATTTCTTTGAATATTACGATGCTGCTGGTGAACGGATTGGTGAAGTTGCGGTTTGCTTTTGCTGTGATGGTGTCTCCGCCGATGGAAGCGACAAGCTCATTGCGGGAGCGGACCAGATTATCGGTGCGGATTACGAAAAGCTCAAAGAGCTGATCGAAGGCATGGGCGAGCGGACCGATGTGATGTGCTACTGATGGAACTTCAGCAGCAAGAACAGCTGGTTAAGTTGCTCACCCCTTCTTGAGCGGCGGCTGCTTTCGCGTGAACACCAGCTCGGTTTCGCTCGAAGCCTTGGCGTCGAAGCTGTAGCCGTCGGCATCGAAGCCGCGCAGGTCGTCGGCCTTCTCGATCCGGTTTTCCATGATCCAGCGCGCCATCAGGCCGCGACCGAATTTGACGTGATACATCAGGCGGCGCGCTTCGCCGTCTTTGACGTTGAGGAAGGTCGCCTCGATCACCTTGCCCGGCAGCACGCTGGTGTCGACCGCTTTGAAATATTCGTTGCTGGCGAGGTTTACGATGGTCTGGTCGTCATGGTCGCCAAGGTCCTTGGCCAGTTTCTCGGCGATGCGGCTGCCCCAGAAATCGTAGAGCGATTTGCCGCGCGGGTTCGTCATTTTGGTGCCCATTTCCAGCCGGTATGGCTGGATCGCATCCATCGGTCTCAACACGCCATAGAGGCCTGAAAGAATACGAAGATGATCCTGCGCATAGGCGAGCGTCTCGTCCCCCAGCGACTTCGCCTTGAGACCCCAATAGACATCGCCGTCAAAAGTCAGCCCCGCCGGCTTGGCCGAATTGCTGCGCCCGTCCAGGTCAAACAGCTTGAAGCGCTCCGCATTGAGCTCAGCCAAATTGTCCGAAATGTGCATCAGCTTTGCGAGATCGGCAGCGGATTGCTTTTTCGCGACTGTCGCAATTTCACGCGTGTCCTCGGCAAGGCGCGGTGTGGTCACTTCGAGCGAAGTCTGCGTCTCGTCGAATTTCAGTTTTTTGGCGGGGGAAAGAAGGGTGAGCATGTTGGTCCGGTGGTCAGATTGGATCGTTGGTTAGCGGCGATAATCGGGCGGGGATGGCGATGCAAATGTGCCCCTCGCGCCTATGTTCATAAGCACCAAGCGCGCGTTTTGATCCCGCCACCGCCTTTTGGCATGCTAGTCGAAACCCTTGCGTCAATCCGTGGGCGAGCCGCAGCCCTTGCACTCGGGGTCTTTGGCGATTTTCAGCGTCCGCATGCCCGGTGTCATCCCGTCGAGAATGTGGAGCTGCCCCCACATCGGATTGCCGAACCGGCTAACGCCCGAGAGCAAAATCCGTACCGCCTGCATCGCAGCGAAACTCCCGGCCCAGCCCGCCATCGCGCCCAGCATTCCGTCTTCGGCGCAGGTATCGCAATCCTCGGCATCGAAGGCATCGCCGACAAAGCAACGATAGCATGGCTGGCCCGCCAAATGGCCCGCAAAGGCGCCGACCTGACCCTGAAAGCGACCGACAGCGGCAGAGAGCAGCGGCACGCGCTCGGCCACGCAGGCGTCGGACACCGCCAGCCGGGTCGCGAAATTGTCCGTCCCGTCGAGCACCAGATCAGCCCCTGCGATAAGGTCGCCAGCATTGTCTGTGCTGATGCGTGTGTCGCTGATCGTGACATCGAGAGCGTCATCAAAATTGGCGAGCCAGCGGCGCGCGCTGGTTGCCTTGCCATGCCCGACATCGCGCGCGGTGAAGAGCGTCTGGCGCTGCAAATTGCTGGCATCAACGACGTCGTCATCGATCAAAGTGAAGCGCCCGATGCCGGCGCCTGCGAGATATTGCAGCGCAGGCGAACCGATCCCGCCCAGCCCGATCAGCGCAATATGCTTTCCCGCCAGCGCCACCTGACCCGCCCCGCCGATTTCGGGCAACACGATATGCCGCGCGAAGCGGTCAAGCCGTTCGGGCGAAAGGCGTGGGGGAGGGCTGGTTGTGAGCCGGTCGACCATGGATAGCCTGTTGGCAGGGTGTGGACGGCTTGTGAATAGGGTGTGGAACACAGAGTGAGTCCCCGCGAAGGCGGGGACCTCTCCGAAACATAGCGCCAGCGGCAAAGAGGCTCCCGCCTTCGCGGGAGCTCACCGGCGCGAAATCAACTCTCCAACTGCCGCAGCAGGCTGCGCACATCGCCATCCATATCCGCATCGCGGGTGCGCAGGTCTTCGATCAGGCGCACCGCGTGGATCACCGTCGAATGGTCCCGCCCGCCAAACTTGCGCCCGATCTCGGGATAGCTGCGCGGGGTGAGCACTTTTGACAGATACATCGCCACCTGACGCGGGCGCACCACGGCGCGCGCGCGGCGCTTGGACGACATTTCGCTGCGGTCGATGCGATAGAACTGGCAGACCGTGCGCTGAATCTCGTCAATCGTGATCCGGCGGCGATTGGCCGAGAGAATATCGGTCAATTGCTCTTCGGCGAGCTGCAGCGACACCTCCTGCCCGGTCAGCTGAGCATAGGCGATCAGCTTGTTGAGGCCTCCCACCAGCTCGCGGACATTGCGGGTGATCGTGCGGGCGAGGAAGTCGATCACATCCTCGGGCACGCTCAACGGCGCAAATCGCGTGAGCTTGGATTCAAGGATCGATTTGCGCAGCTCGATATCCGCCGCAGCAATATCGGCCACCAGACCCATCGAAAGACGGCTGAGCAGGCGCGGCTCCACCCCGTCGAGCGCTTGCGGCGCGCGGTCGGCGGCGAAGACAAGCCGCTTGCCCTCGGCCAGCAGCGCATCGATCGTGTAAAGCAGCTCTTCCTGAGCCTTGGCCTTCCCAATGATGAACTGGATGTCATCGACCAGCAGCAGGTCAAAGCTGCGCAGCCGCGCCTTGAACTCGATCATCTGGTCACTTTTGAGCGCCTGAACGAACTCCACCATAAAGCGCTCTGCCGAGCAGTAGAAAATCCGCGCGCGCGGATGCGCTTGCAGGAAGGCGTGGCCGATAGCGTGCAGCAGGTGCGTCTTGCCCTGACCGGTCGCGGCTTTGAGATAAAGCGGCGAGAACTGCGGCTGTTCGGTCGCGGCCATGCGCTGCGCGGCGTTGCAGGCAAGCACATTGGCCTCGCCAGTAACAAAAGCGGCAAAGGTCAGCGACGGGTCTAGCCCGACAGAGCTGGTAAAACCGGCATCGCCAATCGTGCCCGCAGCGACCGCAATCGCGCTCGCGCCGTCATTGGCGGGGCGGCGACCATCATCAAGCCGCAGATCGGGCAGCTGTCGCCGGCCGGGGTGCACCTGAATATTGACGGTCCGAACTTCGCTGCGCGCGATTTTCCAAGCCAGCTGGAGCCGGTCATGAAACCTGTCCTTTACCCAATTGGCCGAAAATTCGGTCGGCAGGAAAAGGTCGAGTGCCCCTGTCTCTTTATCAATCGCACCAATCTGGATCGGCTTGATCCATTGACTGTGCAGTTGATGCCCCAAATCCTTCCTTAGCCCCTGGCTGATATCTGCCCAATCGGCAGCGAGGTTCACGGCATCAGCGTCTTCCATTAAGTCCTCATCCGAATGGCGGCGCGTGGACCGCGCCTTGTCAATTTTATGCACCATTGCAATCCCAACTCTCTTGTAGTCCCGGAGTCCCAATCCAGGTTTAACCACCAAAACTGCGCTAGACAGAATCCCCCCGTGACCCCGAAAGCATGCTTCCGAAGGGCCTCCGACCGTCTGGCAAATTTTAAATCCCTCGGAATGTCCCGCTCCGATTGAGGCGCCAATAAAGTACCCATCGCGCCAGAGCGCAAGCGACTTAGTTTAAAAAAAGTGAAATATTCCGGTTGACTCTTATGCAACCCGCAGGCTGCCGTTCATGTCATTGAAAACTAAAGGATTGCCTGTTTGAGGGGGTGCGAATCGCGGGGATTCCTTACGTTTTGAAGACACCCGCCACTTTCCAGTGGGGCAAAACAAAAGGGCCCCGCATTTCCGCGAGGCCCGATGTTACAAAAACTAGGTGTTTGCTCGAAACCCAATCGCCGAATCCCCAGCGAATCGGCTCCGAGTCGGCTTCGCTCAGAGCGCTGCGACTCGCTTTGAGAGGCGCGACATTTTCCGCGCGACGGTGTTCTTGTGCATCACACCGCGAGCGACGCCGCGAGCCATTTCAGGTTGTGCAGCCTTCAATGCCGTAGCGGCGGCTTCCTTGTCACCAGCTTCGCAAGCGGCTTCGACTTTCTTGACGAAGCCACGGATGCGGCTGACGCGTGCGGTGTTGATTTCCGAACGGCGGTTGTTGCGACGAATGCGCTTACGGGCTTGAGGCGTGTTGGCCATATCTCTTGTCTGTCTCGCGTTTCTGTGTGGCCACATTCGCGCGGCCGGAATCTGATGTGTGCTTTTTTCGAAAACGACAGCCAGCGTGGTGCGCACGGCTATCAGGAAGCGCGCCACATAGGGCGATGGCTGCGAATCGTCAAGAATTCCCTCACTTCTGGCATGTTGGACAATACCAAGTGCTGCGACCGCCTTGGGCAATGCGCCTGATCGCGCCGCCATCATCGCGGTGGCACGGCTCGCCCGTCCGGCCATAGACATCAAAGCGCGTGGCGAAATAGCCAAGCTCGCCATCAGGTGCAGCATAGTCGCGCAAGCTCGATCCCCCGTCGCGGATCGAGGTCTCCAGCACGTCGCGGATTGCGGGCACGAGCCGCGAGAGCTGCGGCTTGGTTACCTTCCCGCCCTTCTTCATCGGGTGAATGCCAGAGCGCCACAGGGCCTCGCAGACATATATATTGCCCAAACCCGCAACAATCCTTTGGTCGAGCAGGCACAGCTTGATCGACTGCGTTTTGCCTTTGAGCGCCGCTTTGAGGTGACCGGCGTTCAGTCCATCGCCCAACGGCTCTGGCCCCAGCGTGGCAAATTGAGGCCATTGATCCAGAGCATCGCTCGCCACCAGATCGACCGAGCCGAACCGGCGCGGATCGCACAGCGCGAACTGATGCCCGTCGGTCTCCAGCACGAGATGATCGTGCTTGTCCGGCTCTTCCGGATCGATACGCCAGCGCCCGCTCATGCCCAGATGGAAGATCATCGAAGAGCCGCGGTCGAGATGGATCAGTCCATATTTGGCGCGGCGCGACAGCCCTTCGACCCGCGCGCCTGTCATCACCTGCACCAGTTCGGGTGGGAACGGACGGCGCAGATTGGAACGGTTGAGTGTGACGCGCGTAATCCGCTCGCCATCAAGGAAGCGCGCAAGACCGCGAACCGTTGTTTCGACTTCTGGAAGCTCTGGCATTTTGTTTCTGGCGATTGGTTAGGTGATGCTGTCGTTCTCAGGCTTGATCGCCAGTTTCCTGGCCCGCCCGCTCCCCCGCCCTTCCCCCCGGAGATCGTCGGGTCAAGCTACCGGGTGGAAGGGCGGGGGAGTGGGCTGGTGATGTGGCAAGCGCCGCGCGCACCGCGCGGTGCGGATCATGCATCAAACGCCCCTTTGCGGCGCGTACAATTCCATCTAAGGCCACGCCCATGACTCAATCATCAGACGAGACCGTCTCCTTCGGCTACGAAAATGTAAGCCCGGAGGAAAAGACCCGCCGCGTTGGCGAAGTTTTCTCAAGCGTCGCGCGCAAATACGACATTATGAACGATGCGATGTCGATGGGCATGCATCGCGGGTGGAAGGACCGCTTCGTCAAGCGGGTGAAGCCGCAGGCGGGCGAGCAGATCCTCGATATGGCTGGCGGCACGGGCGACATCGCCTTTCGCATGGCGGATCGCGGCGCGGATATCACGGTGGCCGACATCAATCAGGATATGCTGGACGTTGGTGCAGAGCGTGCCATGGAGCGCAGTGAAAGCGATGAGACGGGCAGCCTCGTCTTCACCTGCCAGAACGCCGAGGAAGTCGACTTCGCCAGCAACAGCTTCGATGCCTACACTATCGTCTTCGGCATCCGGAACGTTACCGACAAGGACAAAGCGTTGCGCGAGGCGCACCGTGTCCTGCGGCCGGGCGGGCGATTTTACTGCATGGAGTTTTCGACAACCGAATGGTCGGGCTTTCGTGAGATTTATGATGTGTACTCGGAGCAATTGCTGCCGCGCATGGGCAAGATGATTGCAGGCGATGCTGACAGCTATCGCTATCTGGTCGAATCGATCCGCAAATTCCCGACCATGGACGCGTTCGAGCGGATGATCGGCGCGGCGGGCTTTGTGAACACCAAATACGAGTCGATCTTGGGCGGGGCGGTGGCAATCCACTCCGGTTGGAAAATATAGTGTCTTTGCTGCGCTGCGCACTGCGTGCTTCGCTTATTCCGGCACCAGCCCACTCCCCCTCCCGACCACCCAAGGGTAAAGTCTGGTATGGTCGGGTGGGGGAGTGGGCCAGTGCCGCCTGCGAGCCTCAGCGAGCCAAGCAAAAATGACCTCTCCGATTGTCCATCTCTCACGCCTCGCACGATGGGGCACGACGCTGGCGCGCCGCCGCGCGCTGGTGGGGATCGAGAATGATCCCAATGCGCCCACGCCGGTCAAAAGGCTGGTGAAGCTCGCGCGCTGGGCGACGTTTACGGGCAAGGGCAAAGAGCCGGATTACGCCGGTGCATTCCGCGCCATCGGCCCGGCTGCGATCAAGCTTGGCCAATCGCTCGCGACACGCCCCGATCTGGTCGGCGAGAAGGCGGCGACCAATCTGCTTAGCCTACAGGACAATTTGCCGCCGGTTGATTTCGGGAAAATCCGCGCCTCAATCGAAGCGAGCTTTGATCAGCCGCTTGAGAACCTCTTTTCGGAAGTCGATCCCGATCCGGTCGGCGCAGCGTCGATTGCGCAGGTGCACAAGGCGGTGACCACCGATGGCCGCAAGGTCGCGATCAAGGTCTTGCGTCCGGGCATCCGCGAGAAGTTCGCGCAGGATATCCAGACTTATGAATGGGCCGCCGCGCATGTCGAGGCGATGGGCGGTGAAGCGGCGCGTCTGCGTCCGCGCGCAACGATTGCGAACTTCAAACGCTGGACAAATTCCGAGCTGGATTTGCGTCGCGAGGCGGCGTCGGCTTCCGAACTCGCCGAAGAGATGTCGGGCGTGGGCGGCTATCGCATCCCCGCAATCGATTGGGACCGGACCAATGGCCGGGTGATGACAATCGAGTGGATCGATGGCGTCAAAATATCCAACCGAGATAAGTTGGTGGTGCGCGGGCATGACCTCAGTGCGATTGCCGACCGGCTGGTGATTTCATTCCTGACCCAGGCGATCAGCGCGGGCTTCTTCCACGCCGATATGCATCAGGGCAATCTGTTCGTCGAAGACGATGGCACCATTGCAGCGATCGATTTCGGGATCATGGGCCGGATCGACCGGCAGGCGCGGCAATGGCTTGCGGAAATTCTATATGGCCTGACAACCGGCAATTACCAGCGTGTCGCCGAGATTCATTTCGAAGCGCAATATGTGCCCAGCTATCACTCGGTCGGCGAGTTTGCGACGGCTCTGCGCGCTGTGGGTGAGCCGATGCGCGGCAAGCCGGTGAAGGAGCTGAGCGTCGGACAGATGCTCGACGGGCTGTTCGCCATCACCCGCGATTTCGACATGCAGACCCAGCCGCACCTGCTGCTTTTGCAAAAAACGATGGTGATGGTGGAAGGGATCGCGACCCAGCTGAACCCCGATATCAATATGTGGGAAACCGCTGCGCCTTATGTGCGCGACTGGATCCGCGACGAGCTTGGCCCCGAAGCCGCTGTGGCCGACCGGATCAAGCAGGACACCGAGACACTGTTCCGCTTGCCCGGCCTAGTGCGGCGGCTGGAGGAGCAATTCCCGCCCAAGGGTGGCGCGCCAGAGCAGCAGCCACTGCCCGATATCAAGTTGATGACTGACCGGCCCGAGGGCACAGGTGGTGGCGGCTGGATCGGCTATTTTGTCGCAGGATTGGCCGGAGCGGGTGCAACATGGGGGATGTTCGCGCTCGGCTGGCTAGGTTAGCGAGCGGCGCTGACCTTGGCCATCAACGGCTCAGCGGCAAAGCGCGCGCACCGAACAGGCCGAGCACGCCCAGCAAAAGCTCGACGCCCATAGGTACTACATACCCTTGAAAGCTGCCATCGACTGCCAGTGAAACCAGCCTTGCCGCCAGCGTGACGAGCATCAGGGCCGAGCCGATTACCAGTGGATCGGGCCTGCGCGCAATCGCACCCCAGATAAAGCACGCGCCGCCAACACCAAAGAACGCGGTGAAATCAGAGCGAACCGAAGTCAGCGCGTGGGCGCCTTCAACCGTTAGCCCGAAATCCGCGCCCGCACTGGCCGGATCGAGCAAGAACCCGGCACCCATGAACAACAAGAGCAGCCCGCCAAGGCACAGCACAACGCGCAATCCGATGATCATGATCCAATCCCCTCCTCAACTGCCCAGTTTTACGGGTCACTTTTGCGGCGGACTATGCGCCGCATCGCAGGCTGTGAATAGCGAAAACTTAACCAATCTCTTGTAACGCCCGGAGCGGGTTTACATCCTTGGGGTTGGCCGCTTGGCGCCGTGCGGCTAGGAATGTTCCAGCGATCCATAGCGCCAGCAATTACGGCAAGGGAGTTTGAGCGGAAATGAGCGGCTGGCTGAGCCTGCACATCACGGTGTTTGCGTGAGCGCTTCCGGGCCCAAAATCTTGCTTGTGGTCGGCGGCGGGATCGCGGCGTATAAATCGTGCGAGCTGGTGCGCCTGATCCGCAAGGGTGCTGGCGGCGTTAGCGGCGATGTAACCTGCGTCGTCACCAAAGGCGGCCAGCAATTCGTCACCCCCATGTCGCTCGCCGCGCTCAGCGAGAACCAGGTTTACACCAGCCTTTTCGATCTCAAGAACGAGGCGGAGATGGGCCATATCCAGCTGTCGCGAGAAGCCGACCTGATCGTCGTATGCCCCGCGACCGCCGACCTGATGGCGAAGATGGCGAACGGGATCGCCGATGACCTTGCCACCACGCTGATTCTCGCAACGGACAAGCCGGTCATGGCGGTTCCGGCGATGAATGTGCGGATGTGGGAGCACGAAGCGACGCAGCGCAATGTCGCTGCACTGGCCGATGCCGGGGTCGAGGTTTTGCACCCCGATAAGGGCGCGATGGCGTGCGGCGAGTTTGGCTATGGCCGCTTGCCCGAACCCGAGGCGATCTGGCGCGCGATTGCGGCGCATTTCGATCTCGAAGTCGAAGAACCCGCCCCGCTCGCCGCGCCTGCCAATGACCAGATCGAGGTCGAAGCGCTCGAGCCGGAAAGCCCCGAAGACGAAGAATCCACCGGCGGGCTGGGCGGCCTGCTCTCGCGGATCATCCCGCGCTCGACCGCCAAGCGCACGCATGATGATCTCGAAGCGGAATATGCCGAGGCAGAAGAGCTGGAAGGCGACGAAGAGCCGGTCGAGGAAGAAGAGATAGAGTTCAAACCCGATCTTGGCGGCCCGCTGCTCGCCAAGAAAGGCTCCGCCGGGGCCGCCCCGCCGATGGATGCGGGCGCGATCAATCACGAGGTGGATGACCGCAAGTCTGCGCCGGAACCTCTAGAGGAGGGTAAACCTGCCGAAACTCCAGACGCAATCGAGGTGGTCGAGGATGATGCGCTGGGCGGCGAGGTGTTTGACATTGCCGCCGATTATCAGCCGCTCAAGGGCAAGCATGTGCTGATCACCGCCGGCCCGACTTGGGAAGCGATTGATCCGGTCCGCTACATCGCCAACCGGTCAAGCGGGAAACAGGGCTTTGCGATTGCCGCCGCGATGGCTGCTTTGGGTGGGAAGGTGACGCTCGTTGCGGGGCCGGTCTATCTCAGAACCCCCGCAGGGGTGGACCGCATCGACGTCGAAAGCGCGGATGAAATGAACAAGGCGGTCAAAGACGCGCTGCCCGCCGATGTGGCGGTGATGGTCGCTGCCGTGGCAGACTGGCGGCCGAAGACTTACGAAGACGAGAAGATCAAGAAGCGCGGATCGGCACCACCCGCATTGATGCTGCGCGAGAACCCCGACATTCTCACCAACCTCGCCGCTGGCTCGAACCGGCCCGAGCTGGTGATCGGCTTTGCGGCGGAGACCGAAAATGTGCTCGACAACGCCAAGGCCAAGCGCAAGCGCAAGGCAGCAGACTGGATCGTGGCGAATGACGTGTCGGGCGATGTGATGGGTGGCGACGAAAACCGCGTCCATATCGTTAGCAGCGACGGCGTGGAAAGCCTCGACCAGATGCCCAAAGCGGCGGTGGCGATGGCGCTGGCCCAGCGCGTGGCCGACACTCTGAAGGCAGAAGCGGCGGAATGACCGGCGCTCAAGTAGCCGAAGGCGGTAGCGCAGAATGAATACGCCGGTAGTGTCTGTTGAAGTGAAGCGCCTGCCGCATGGTGAGGGGCTGGATCTGCCCGCCTATGCCACCGACGGTGCAGCGGGCATGGATGTGGTCTCTGCCGAGGATGTGACCATCGAGCCGGGCGGGCGCTATCCGGTCGCAACCGGCCTCAGCGTGGCATTCCCGCAAGGCCACGAATTTCAGGTGCGCCCGCGCTCCGGTCTGGCCTTCAAGCACGGCATCACAGTGCCCAACACGCCGGGCACAATCGACAGCGATTATCGCGGCGAGTTGAAGGTGCTGCTGATCAATCACGGCACCGAAGACTTCGTGATCGCGCGCGGCGACAGAGTTGCTCAGCTTGTGCTCGCGCCCGTTATTCAAGCGGCATGGCAAGAGGTCGAAGAACTCGACGCAACCGCGCGCGGCGAGGGCGGCTTTGGCTCGACCGGCGGGCACAAGCAGCTCTAGAGCAGCAAAAGGGGCCGATCCCTTTCGAGACCGCCCCCCTTTCACCTTCGCTTACAAGCTCGCTTGAGACAGTCACCGGCGTTGCATCGGCCTCGCGCGCGTTTGGGGCGGATTGAGACTTAGCGGTTGGCCCGGCCTCACCGACATCCGAGTCGATCGCACGACCTTGCCCTGAGCATCGACCGTCTCGAATTGGCCGACATTGCGGGTTCTCCCGCGCATGCCCTGGCTGGACCAGCGGAATTTCCACGAATTGTTGAGGCAATCCTCGTCAAAATAGATCGAGTTCTGTGGGCCGTTGTGCATGAGCTTGGTCACATAGCCATACCACCGGTTCACCTGAAACGGTGTTCCGGTCCAGAAACCGCCGCCTGTGATCGAGCTTTGCACGCCGTTTGGCGTCCATGTCCACGTCACGGTCTGGGCACTGCCCGCAATCGGGCCTGCATTGTTGGGCGTGACGCCAGTGCCAAGGTCGAGCGCCTGCCATTGCATCGAGATTTGCGTGATGGTCGGATCCATTGCGTGCACATAATTGAGATAGGCCCCCATCTGCGCGTTAAGCGACGCGGGGTTCATATATTGCATCGTGTAGGGGCTGGCCGCATCGGTCGGGAAGACCGGCATCAGCGCGGTTGGAATATCCTGTTCGGACCACGGCGCGCAGCATGGCGATGGGCCTTCGATGGGGTCATCGGGCACGGGATAGGCGATTTCGTATTGGATATCGTCATTGGCGTAGGCGTCGTCCAAAATCGGGTCGCCTCCGCCGCCTCCGGTGCCGTTATTTCCGCTTTCCTCCCAGTCGGGATTCTCCACATCCGGGAGGTCCGGCACCTCGTCGCAGTCAGAGAAGTAGACGAAGGCATCGTCCATATTCAGCTGGTTATCCATGTCGACTTCAAAAATGTAAGTCTGCCCGGCTTGCAGGACAATCGACCCGGTGGTCTGTCGCCAAGGATCGGTTTTGGAAATGCCGCCAGGCACAGTCACATTCGTGCTCGAAAGGATCGGAGCGGTAATAACGTTGCCGCTGCGAATGTTGATCGCACCAAACCCGCGCGAATTGGCGCGGGAGGAGAATGACGCTCCGAACGTGACCTCGCCCTTACATTTGGGCGTGAACCGTTGGTAAACGGTGTTGCTCCCGCTGGTGATGTCGAGATAATGGCGCGGATTGTTGCAGGTGGCGAGGCCCGAGGCATCGTTCTCCGGCCCGTTGCTGCCATAGTCCTGACATGGTGCGGTGTCGCCGGGGCCATCCACCTTGACCACGTTGGGCATGCTGCCCCCGCTATCGAACCATCCAACCGCATGGCTGGTGTTGGAGGCGATGAAATTGTTGCCCAGACTGATCGGTGGCCCCATTTCAAAGCCGGGATTGTAGATCTGGTTGGTCTGAGCCAGCGCGGGCGTCGATATGAGCGCGCTGGCCAGTAATGCGCAGCGCAGTTTGAGGTGTGGCATTGCGATCTCCTTTGCAGTCCGCACCGGGCGGAAACAGTGGCCCGCTCGCGGATACGAGCAGGCGGGAGACCCGCTTCAAACAGGCCTTCCGTCAAAGAAGTCGGATGAAAATGGATTGTGGTTCGATCCAGGTGGGTCGACCGCTGAATGTGTGGACAGCCTCCTAACCGGCGGGCGCGAATCTCACATCAGAGCTGTAGGTCGCGGGCCTTGCATCGCCGTTGGCGTCGGTTGCCGGCATGAAGCGCGCGCGCTTTTGCAGCGTTCGGCATGTCTTTGCATCGAGCTCGCGCGAGCCGGTCGAGGTGTTGACCGCGCATTCCTCCACGCGCCCCTCCTCATTCACGAGCAGCGTAAAGCGCAAGACTCCCTGGCCTCCACGCAGGTCCGGAATACGGCGGAAATCCTCTGCTCTCACCCATTGCGAGGAACGCAGCGGGGTCAGCGCCCGGTTGGGCGGGTAAGGGCCAGTCGCGGTTCGCACCGGTGGTGTGCGATCGCGCTGCTGCGTCTGAACCACTGGCTCTGATCGTGTTTGTGGAGCGGGGCGGGTCGGCGCTGGTGTTTGCGCCGGCGCTGGATCTGGTGCGCGCGCAATCGTGTTGCGCGAGCGTGCGTAACGCGGTGTCCATCCATCGCGCCATTGATCGGCGCATTGGTTGAGCAGGCGGAAGCCTGCGGAACTGGTCTTGAGCGAGAGGTTTGCGATGACTTGACCGCCATGGCGGACAATGAGGTTGCGCGCCTGACGAAATCGCGTTTCCAATTCGGGACTGGTGCTTGAGGGCGTGTAAACGCCGCCCGCGACGCGCCCGAGAAATGCGGTATCGTCGAATTCGAACGAAACCGAACCTTGCACGAAGCTGGCATTGAGCCGGGTGCGCGGCACCATTTGCAATGTGCCCGAGCGCCCGGCGGATTTTGCAAAGACCAACGAACTGACCGAGTTCGATTTCAGCCGCAGCTCGCAAAAGCGCTGATCGGTGCGCTCGACAATGACCCATCGGCCAAGATCGACGAACACCATTTCTCCGCTGCGCGTCTGAGCTGATGCCGGACCCGCGCCCAAGGCCAATGCGCCGAGCACACCACCCGCAATTGCGGATTTGAATCCAAATTTTGCCCAGGTCTTTTTCTGATCCTCGGCGCTGTTCCCTTCGCACACATCCGTGTGCTGCGGGGCGCCTGCATGCGGCCAGTCGGCCTTGCGAACTCCTTGAGTTCGACGCTGGCCCGTTCCGGCCCAGCTTTCGCGCGGCGCAATCATGGTATCGTCCTTTGTGAAAAACCGACCACTCGCTGGTTCCAAACAAAAAAGGCGGCGCTGATCCCCTGCGCCGCCTTTTTCTTCCCGTCCAAGGGTTGTTCTTTTTGCAACGTAGCGGATCAATCGGCCTGACGCACGACCTTTTCGTCGGACTTGATCGTTATTCGCAGGGTTTCTCCGGAATTGCCCGGGAAATCAGTGAATAACGCGTCGACAAGGTTCGGCACCAAGGTCTGCAAACGGTTCGAGCGCGATGCTGCTTGCGCCTTTCCTTCGAACAAACGCTCTCCGGTGGCGGTCGAATCGATCTTCAGATCAATATCGCCGATATAGACGGTGTAGCTGCGCACTTGCGGCCCGGCGAGGAACGGATCGTAGAAACCAAAGGCGAAATTGCGGCGGAAACCGAACCCGCCAAATCCGCCCCATGGGCCAAACGCTCCGCGGCCAAAACCAAAATTATTGCCTCTGATCCGCTCACGCCCGTTATCAACGCCGTAATCGAAGCGGACCAGCATGCTGGCGGCTTCCGGGCTTGCGGCTTTGGTGTAGCCCAGCCTTTCCATCTCGGCTGCAACCATGTCGGCATAGAGCGCGAATTCGAGCCCGCCCGCGAGCTTGGGATCATCCGCGACAACCGCAAAGGTCTGTCCCGGAGGTGCTGGCAACTGGCTTTGGAAGCGCGACACATCGGCTTTGAAGGAAGGCGCGCAGGCGGCAAGGCCGGCGGCAAGAGCGATAGGCAGCGCGAGGCGCGCGAGTTTCTTACTGGAGGTCATAGCAGTGATCATGGCATACCCTTTTCAAGTTCGCCAGTGACGGATCGCGTTCCCCTCAATCGAGACCGGTAAAAACATGGCTTTGCCAGTAAACGGGCAGAGCGTGTTTGCGGTTCCTGACCCTAACATCATTCGTCACTGCAATCTGGCAGAGTAAATGGCAGGCCTGAACCGCATTTGAACGCGTAGGATTTGGCGGCGGTTCGCAGCCTATCCACGCACCAGGCCGAGCGCTTTGTAAGCGGCATCGAGCGTGGGCAGACCACGTTCGCGCGCCTTGGCCGCGCCGCGCGCCAGAATCGCATCGAGCGCTTCGCGATCCTCGCGCAATTCGCGGAATCGCGCGCTGATCGGGCTGAGCGTTTCGACCAGCACTTCGCCCAAAGCGGGCTTGAAAGCGCCAAAGCCCTGTCCGCCAAACTCGCCCAGCACACCTTCCGTGCTCTGGCCGGTGAGGGCGGAGTAAATGCCGATCAGGTTGAGCGCTTCGCTCCGCCCTTCGAGCAGCGCGGGATCGTCGGGCAGAGGCTCCGGATCGGTCTTGGCCTTCTTGATCTTTTTCATGATCGTGTCCGCGTCGTCGGCCAGGTTGATGCGGCTCATCTCGCTCGGGTCCGATTTGCTCATCTTGGCCGAGCCATCGCGCAGCGACATGATCCGCGCGGCTTCGGGCGGGACGATTGGCTCGGGCAGGGTAAAGATCGGCGCATCTTCTGTTGCGAAGTCATTGTTGAACTTCTGCGCAATGTCGCGCGCCAGCTCAAGGTGCTGTTTCTGGTCATCGCCCACGGGCACATGGGTCGCCTGATAGAGCAGCACATCGGCGGCTTGCAGCACGGGATAGGTGAAGAGCGCAACCGACTGGCCTTCGCGGTTCTTGCCTGCCTTGTCCTTCCACTGCGTCATCCGGTTGAGCCAGCCCATCCGCGCCGTGCCCGAGAGCAGCCATTGCAATTCCGCATGGGCCGGGATTTGCGCCTGATTGAACAGGATAGAGCGTTCCGGATCGATCCCGCAGGCGACCAGCGCGGCGGCCATTTCGAGCGTGCCGGTCTTAAGCGCGGCCGGTTCATGCGGCTGCGAAATCGCGTGGAGGTCGGCGAGGAAAAACAGACATTCACTCTCGGAATCCATCTCGTCCTGCATCCGCACCCAGTTGCGGATTGCGCCAAGATAGTTGCCGAGATGAAGGTTGCCGGTGGGCTGAATGCCGCTGACTACGCGCATTTGATCTGCTTTCGAAATTATCCTTGGCCGCGCATTAGTCGCGAGATGGTGGCCTTGTCGAGGACTCCCAACGCCATAGCTGCCAGACCATAGCTGACCGCACCCACCGCCATGATGGCGAGGATGCCGAGTGCCTTTTGCCCGACGCTGCCGATAAACCACGGTTCGATCTGGAGCATCAGAGCATAAAGCGCCGCGCCCATCACGCCTGCGGCCACCGCGATCCGCACAATGCGTCCGATCATGCTCACCGGCAGGCGGAAGAAGCCGCGCGCGTGCAAAATTCCCCCTAACAGCGCGATATTGAGCCAAGCGCCCACCGCGCCCGCAATCGCAAGTCCCACCACGCCAATGCGTGGCACCAGAATGATGTTGAGCACCACCGTCACCACCAGCGAAATCGCGGCGGTGTAAACGGGCGTGCGGGTGTCCTTGCGCGCGAAGAAATTGGGGGTGAGGACCTTGACCAAGACATAGGCGGGCAGCCCCAGAACGAGGCCGGAAACGACCATTCCGGTGATGCTGGCATCCTCCTGAGTGAAGGCCTGACCAGCCATAAACACGCGGACAAAAGCGGTGCCGGTGAAGAACAGGGCGACAGCGCAGGGGACCGTTAGCAGCATCGCCAACTCGATCGCGTTCGATTGCAGCCGCGCGGCTTCCTCTTCGTCATCGCGCCCCAGATAGCGCGACAAAGCGGGCAGGATCGCCGTGCCCAGCGCAATCCCGATAATGCCCAGTGGAAGCTGGTTCCAGCGGTCGGCCATTTGCAAATAGGTGTAGCTCCCCACCGGCAAGGTCGAGAGGAAGAACAGGTCGACAAAGCGGCTGATCTGGTAAACCCCCGCCCCGAAAATCGCCGGGACCACGAGCACGCCGAGTTCCTTCACGCTTGGCGTGATGCGGGGGAACGCAAGGCTGAGGCGAAAGCCCGCGCGGCGCATGAAATATCCCAGCCAAACCACTTGGAGCAGGCCCGAGAACGACAGCGCATAGGCCATCGCCTGCGCGGTCCTGCGCTGGCCTTCGAGGCCGGTCTCGAGCGTGAGGCCATAACCGAGCGCCGTGATCAGACAGATATTGAGCAGCACCGGAGCGGCGGCGGCAGCAGCAAAGCGCGACAGCGAATTGAGGATCGCCGCGATCAAAGTCGCGACGCTCATAAACAGCAGGTAAGGGAAGGTAACCCGCCCCATAAAGACCGCAATCGCGAGGTTGTCGGCGTCCTCGGCTAGGCCATCGGGCGCGAAGAATTCGACGACCCATGGCATCGCGATCATCGCCAAGCCGCCAAACACGATCAGGATTGGGAGCAGCACCGCAAGGACGGCTTCGGCAAAGCGGCGCGCTTCGCTGACATCGCCGTCCTCTTTCATCCGGCGGTTAAACAGCGGGACAAAGGCGCTCGCAAAAGCGCCCTCGGCAAACAGCCGCCGGAAGATGTTGGGCAGCATGAAGGCGAGCTGCCACGCATCGCCCATCGCCGTCGCGCCCAGCACGCGCGCGATCAAGACATCGCGCACGAAGCCGAACACGCGGCTAATCGCGGTCAGGCCCCCAATCGTGCCAACATTCTTGAGCAGGCTCATCGACTACCGGCCCGCATTGTCCGAGGGCTACGCGTCGCCAGCCGGAGCCTCGCCGCCCTCGGCTGCTTCGCGTTCGCGCTTGGCCTGAAGCTGCTGGATATACAGGCCGTTGAAATCGACCGGATCCACCATCAGTGGCGGGAACCCTGCATCGCGCACTGCATCGGCGATGACGCGGCGGGCGAAAGGGAAGAGGATGCGCGGAGCCTCTGCGAAGAGGAATGCATGCGCCTGATCTTCGCTGATGTTGCGAATGCCGACCAGCCCGCAATAAGCGAGTTCGACGAGATAGGCCTGACCTTTTTCCGAACTGGCGGTGATGTTCACCTTGAGCATCACTTCGGTGATTTCATCGCTCACCGGCTCGGCGCCAATGTTGAATTGCACGTCGATCTGCGGTTGATCGGGCCACTGATACACGTCCGGTGCGTTGGGGTTTTCGACCGAGAGGTCCTTGACATATTGGGTCAGGATGCCAGCGGCTGGCTGGTCATCAGCGCCATTTGGCGTGGCGGGTTGATTGTCGAGATCGGTGAGGACGTCGTTGTCATCGGCCATGGGAATGTTCTTTCGATTTTGGGTAACAGAAATTGCGCGCGACGCATTGATAACATCACGACTTTGTTGGACGCGCGCCTAGCAGGCACGAAGCGCGCTCGCAACCAGCCCAATCCCCAGCACAACCCATCGTGAAAACCGCAAGAGTAAGGGCAAATGGGCGTTGTTCATTTGTATTTGGGACCTATGTTGGGCATGGTGGGTTATCTGATTAGCCGCGCGATATTACGCGCCGGCTCAAGAAAGGCGTTTCGGTTCTATCGTGTTTTATGAAATCATCATCCTCGCCATGATCGCCGCATTCCTCGGCTTGCGCCTCTATTCGGTGCTGGGTCGGCGCGCGGAGCATGAAGAAGAATCGATCCCGCAACGTCCCGAAAGCGAAGACAAAAAACCCGCCGGTACACCGCAGCAACAGAGCGTTGGCGTGCCCGCACCGCGCGTCTCCCAGCTCGAAGGGATGATGCCAGCGGTCGAGCGCGGCGTGCGCGAAATTGCCTCGGCAGACAGCCAGTTTGACGTCACCGCGTTTATGGAAGGCGCGAAAGGCGCCTACGAAATGGTGCTTGAAGCGTTTTGGACGGGTGATCGCGAATCGCTCAAAGAGCTGTGCGACGATGATGTCTTCGCCGGCTTCGAAGCCGCAATCGACGCGCGCGAGAAAGCGGGCGAGACGCTTCAGAACAAGCTGATCCGAATCGAGGAAACACGGCTGCACTCGGCCTCGCTCGATGGAAAGCTGGCGCGCATCTCGGTTTTGTTCGTTGCCGATATCGCCGCTGTCACGCGCGACAAGGATGACAATGTCGTCGCCGGTTCGCTCGACGATGCGATCGAAAGCCGCGATGTCTGGACGTTCTCGCGCAATGTCAGCTCGCGCGATCCAAACTGGCTGCTGGACGAGACCGACGAGGGTTGATCTTGGCCAGTCTCCGGAATTGCGTCCGGAGATTGCTTCCGGAATTCGGGCACAACACCCGGACGACCGCGCTGCGCAGTGGGCTGACTGCCGCAGCGGCGGCTCTGACCCTGGGCGCTTGCAGCGGCATCATTCCCGAGGGTCGGCCATCCGGCACAGGCGTTGCTCTGCCCCCCGACATCTCGACTGCCACCACAGCCGCCTTCGCGGGCGTCACGCGCGGACCGAGCGTTGGCTCACTGAATATAACCGCTGGCGACGCGGCCACAGCGCTGACCAGCTTTGTCGAATCCTGCCCCACCTTGCTCCGCCGCAACGATTCAAGCGGCCTCACCTACAATTCCGACTGGCGCTCAGCCTGCGACGCCGCCAGCGGCTGGTCGATCAACCGCGCGGCCGATTTCTTCGAACAATATTTCGAAACCGCCCGCGTCGGCGATGGCGCGGCCTTTGCGACCGGATATTTCGAGCCGGAAATTCTTGGTAGCCGCACCCCGCAAACGGGCCATGTTCCCGTCTACGCTGTGCCGAGCGACCTGACGCGCGGTTGGCCCGACGATATTCCCGAGGACGAGCGCACCGGCACCAAACCGCGCGGCCGCATCAATGCCGAGGGCAAATTCGTACGCTACCACACCCGCGCCGAAATCGAGGAAGGCGCGCTCGAAGGCAAGGCGCAGGTGCTCGCCTATGCCGCCGATCCGGTCGAGTTTTTCTTCCTTCAGATCCAAGGCTCGGGCCGCATCCGCACGCCATCGGGCGAAATCATCCGGATCGGCTATGCCGGACAGAACGGACGCGCATACACCGGCATTGGCGGCGTGATGCGCGAGCGCGGGCTGCTGGGCAGCGGGCCGGGGCAATATTCCGGATCGATGCAGGGCATCATGCAATATATCCGCGAGAACCCCGAGGACGGCAAAGCGCTGATGCGGATGAATGAAAGCTGGGTGTTCTTCCGCGAATTGACCGGCGATGGCCCGCTCGGTTCGATCGGGGTGCCCGTGCGGCGCGAAAGCTCGGTCGCGGTCGATCCGCGCTTTGTGCCCTATGGCGCGCCGGTCTGGCTCGATCTGGACCGCGATGTCGCCGACGGATTGTGGATTGCGCAGGACACCGGCGGCGCGATTAAGGGCGCGAACCGCTTTGACACGTTCTGGGGCGCAGGCCCCGAAGCGCGCACAATTGCCGGCGGGATGAGCGGGCGCGGCGATGCGCTGTTGCTCCTGCCCAAAGGGGTGGTTGCGCGGCTCAACGCGGCAGACGCGAACGCGCAATGAGAATTGCGCTGTGAGCCATCCGCGCGGCCTCACCGCCGAGGAGCAGGCTGCGTGGGAGCGGCTGGCGCAAAGCGTTGTGCCGCTCGCCGGTCGCAGCGTGCCCACCGCGCCCTCTTCTGCGCTGAGAAATACAACCGCACCCGTGCAACCCCAGCCCAAGCCTGTCGCGCCCAAGCCCGCGCAGCCCGTTCCCGGCGCTCGCAAGGTGATGGCGCATCGGCTCTCGCCGCCCCCTGCACGCCGCACTCACTCCGAGCTGGACAGCCATTGGGATCGCAAGCTCAAAGCAGGGCAGGTCGCGCCCGACTATACGCTCGACTTGCACGGCCACACGCTCGACGCAGCCTATGATCGCATCACCAGCGGTCTCGATCAGGCGCGGGCGATGAACGCGCGGCTGGTGTTGGTGATCGCGGGCCGCTCGCGTCCGGTCGATCCGGCGGACCGGGGGTCAAAGCGCGGGGCCATCCGCGCCAAGCTGCTCGACTGGATCGCGGCGAGCCACCATGCCGACGCTGTGGTTGCCGTACGAAAAGCGCACCGCCGCCACGGGGGCGAGGGTGCGCTTTATCTGGTGCTGAAGCGGCGGCGTTAACGCCTGAGTTCTAACTCCACCGCTCCAGAGCTCAACCAAACAGCCACACATTCATCAGCCGACCGGGGATCGCCATGCTGACAATGCCCGGGATCATCAGCGCGCCGAGATACAGGCTCAGCACTTCGTAACGGTGCGCTTTCATATCGCCTCGGCGCGCGGTCGCGACAATCTTGTAGGAGGCGATAACGGTCAAAGGCACAAAGATATGGATCGGGCTGAAATGGCCGCCGGTCTTGATAAAGATCGCCGAAGTCGCAGTCGCCAGCATCAGCGCCACCCACAGCTTACCCAACTGCTTGTGCCGCTTCCCGCCCTTGCGCGTCAGCAGCAGGTAAGCGCCCAAGGGAATGGCGGGCACGACCGTCGCGACATGGATCATCACCGCGACCATCCGCGAAGCGCCGTGGGCCGGGGCCATGCCGGTGAAGCCGCGAAACAGCGCGATCACAGTCGCCGCCGTCATCGCCACGCCGAGCGCGAGGACGATGGCGCGGACCCGAGGCGATATGTCAAAGCCCCCGCGATGCGCGGCCTTCAGGTTCGCGACGCGCTCTGCCTCGGTCTGTTCGTGCAGCTTCGTTCTGGTGAGCAATGCGACGAAGGGCAGATGTTTGATCAGGCTGGTCATGGGTCAGGCTCCCTGTGAGTGCTTCGGTTGTGCAAGCGTCGTTGCTTCTGATGTCCCCACAATGCCGCGTGCCCGTTCGCCCGCAATCGGACCTGCGCGAGGCGGCAGCGGGCTTCGCCAAATGGCGCGCAAACCCCCGTAAAATGGCGAAACGCGCGCCCTTGCCACTTTACGAAGCGCGAATGGGCAGGCATTTTCACCCGTGCGATGAGTGAAACACCCGAACAGGTAGCGGACCAATTGCGCCCGCAAGCGCCCCGGGCGCGGCGGATCCTGATTGATCTGGCGATTATGACGGTGATCGGGCTGTTTCTGGGATTTATCGGCCCCTTTGGCAGCATCAACCAGCCGCTGACCCTGCGGCTCGTGAGCTGGCTGATGTTCGCCTATATCGGTTATGTCGTATATGCGCCGATGAACGTGGTGGTCGATTGGGCAGAGCGTGCGCTTGCCCTGCCGCGCTGGGGCCTGTGGGTGGCAGCGTGTCTGGTCGCCACTGTGCCGATGACGGCGGCGGTGTGGACCATCGGCGGGCTCCCCCCGCCGGTGCGCATGCCAACTATGGACGAGGCGCTAACCTCGTATTTCTACGTTCTCTTGATCGGCGGCGGGGTAGTCGCGCTGTTTAATGCGATAGCTGTTAATCAGGGGCGAACAGTGCCAGCACCACCATCGAGGAAACCATCGGGCGCACCGGCTGACGCAGGCCAGCCTGCACCCGCACCCGCTCCCGCCCAAACCGCGAAGCCATCCCAGCCACGGCTGATCGAGCGGCTTCCGGCGGCCTTGGGGAGCGATGTTCTGGCGCTGGAAATGGAAGACCATTATGTCCGCGTGCACACCGCGCTCGGGTCCGAATTGCTGCTGATGCGCTTGCGCGATGCGATTGCCGAGCTGGACGATGCCGATGGGCGTCAGGTCCACCGGTCATGGTGGGTGGCGCGCGGCGCGGTCGAAGATGTGGTGCGCGACGGGCGCAATGTGCGGCTAAAGCTGCCGCGCGAAATCGAAGCTCCGGTCAGCCGAGCGCAGGTGAGCGAGCTTAAGGACGCAGGCTGGTTCTAACGCCGCGCCGTGCGGATCATGGGGGTCATCACCGGAGAGCCTTCGGTCCTGATCTCTCCCATCACTTCGAATCCGTGCCGCTCGTAAAGCGAGATGTTGCGCGGGTTTGAGGACTCCAGGTAGGCGGGCATTCCCGCTTCATCGACGATAGCGAGCGCGTGCTTCATCAAAGCCGCGCCCAGCCCCTGACCCGTCGCAGCCGGATCGGCGGCGATCATCGGGAGATACCAGCATGGCTCCTTCGGATGATATTGCTCCATCTGGCCAAAGAACGCGCCGATCTCCTCCATGCGTTCTTCGGGAATAGAGGTGGCGACCGCCAAGCCGATGCCGTCATTGTCTGGGTGCACCTCTGGCGGCAGCCACATTGCGGCTGCGCGTCCGCATTCGGTCTGGAACACGCTGCCGTGGTCAAAACCGCGCCCGCCAAAGGCGGCGGCGAATTTGGGATAGGTTTCGAGGAAAACCGCCGGATCGGGCCAGACCCAGCGCGAGACCGGATCGGTTGCAAAGCCCAAAGTGATCGTGCTGATCACAGCATTGCGGCGCTCTTTGCTGGCGGTGATGACCTTTGGTGGCTGCATGAATTCACTCCCTCGGGAGCCACGTTACGTCTGAATTCGCCCACAAGAAAGGCCCCCGGTGCTCGCGCATCGGGGGCCTCTTGCGACCCTGGCCCCTAGGGGCGGCCAGAGTTGACGGGCTTAAATGTCAAACCGGTCATTGTTCATGACCTTCACCCAAGCCGCCACGAAGTCGTTCACGAATTTCGCTTCGTTGCCGTTCTCCGCATAGACTTCGGCCTGAGCGCGCAGCTGCGAGTTCGAGCCGAACACCAGGTCAGCGCGGGTGGCGCGGTACTTTTCTGCGCCCGTTGCGCGGTCGGTGCCGACATATTCCTCATCGCCCGACCCTTCGACCGGAGCCCACTTGGTGCTCATGTCGAGGAGGTTGGTGAAGAAGTCCGGGGTTAGCTGACCAACGCGGTCGGTCAAAACGCCATGGCCGGTGTTACCCGCAACCGCACCCAGAGCGCGCATGCCGCCGACCAGCACGGTCATTTCCGACATCGACAGGCCCAGCAGGTGCGCCTTGTCGATCAGCATTTCCTCGGTCCGGACATCGGCCTTGGTCTTGAGGTAGTTGCGGAAGCCGTCTGCGAAGGGCTCCATCGGCTCAAAGCTGGCCGCATCGGTGTGCTCTTCGGTGGCATCGCCGCGACCGCCGGTGAACGGCACGCTGACCGCATGGCCCGCATCGCTCGCGGCTTTCTCGACCGCTGCCGAGCCCGCCAGCACGATCGCATCCGCCATCGAGATGCTGCCGCGATGGGAGTCGATCACCGAAAGAACCCGGTCGAGTTCGTCGGGGTCGTTGGCCGCCCACTCGTTCTGCGGAGCAAGGCGCACACGCGCACCATTGGCGCCGCCGCGATGGTCCGAATTGCGATAGGACGAGGCCGAAGCCCATGCCGCTTTCACCAGCTCGCTGACCGTCAGGCCCGAGCCGAGGATTGCGGTTTTGAACGCCGACGCGTCCGCATCCGAAACAGGCGTGCCTTCCGGAACAGGGTCCATCCAGATCAGCGTTTCTTCGGGCACTTCCGGTCCGAGATAGCGGACCTTTGGCCCCATATCGCGGTGGCACAGCTTGAACCATGCGCGCGCAAAGGCGTCGTCCAGCTGCTCGGGATTGTCGCGGAACCGCTCGGAGATCACGCGATAATCCGGGTCCATCTTCAGCGCCATATCGGCGGTGGTCATGATGGTCGGGACCAGTTTCGAAGGATCGCGCGCATCAGGAGCCATGTCGGCTTCCTCGGGGTTGATCGGGGTCCACATCTTCGCGCCCGCCGGGCTCTCGGTCAGCTCGTAGTCATATTTGAACAGCAGACGGAAATAGTCGTGGCTCCACGAAGTCGGGTTGTTCGACCACGAGCCTTCGATGCCCGAAGTGGTGATGTTGCCGCCGGCAATCTCACCCTCGTCGTTCAGCCAGCCAAAGCCTTGCAGCTCAAGCACTTCGCTTTCGGGAGAGTCGCCAAATGTGTCTGACGGAGCCGCACCGTGGGCCTTGCCGAAGGCGTGGCCGCCAGCGGTCAGCGCTACGGTTTCCTCGTCATTCATTGCCATGCGAGCGAAGGTTTCGCGCATGTCGCGGCCACTGGCGAGCGGATCGGGATCGCCGCCGGGGCCTTCGGGGTTGACGTAGATCAGGCCCATCTGGATCGCAGCCAGCGGGTTTTCGAGCGCCATGTCCTTGTCAGGCTGGATGCGGGTCGCGACGCCTTCGTTCACCCACTGCTCTTCGGTGCCCCAGTAAACACTCTCCGGCTCGAACACGTCGGCGCGGCCGCCGCCAAAGCCGAAGACCGGCCCGCCCATCGATTCGATGGCGACATTGCCGGTGAGCACGAACAGGTCAGCCCAGCTGATATGCTTGCCGTATTTTTGCTTGATCGGCCACAACAGGCGACGCGCCTTGTCGAGGTTGCCGTTATCCGGCCAGCTGTTGAGCGGAGCGAAACGCTGTTGACCGCTGCCTGCGCCGCCACGGCCATCGCCGGTGCGATAGGTGCCGGCAGCGTGCCATGCCATACGGATGAAGAACGGACCATAATGGCCGTAATCGGCGGGCCACCAGTCCTGGCTGTCGGTCATCAAAGCGGTGAGGTCAGCTTTCAGGGCGTCGTAATCGATTGCGTTGAAGGCTTCGGCATAGTCGAAATCCTCGCCCATCGGGTTGGCGCTGCGGCCCCCTTCGGTAAGGATGTCGAGCTGCATGGCTTGTGGCCACCAGTCGCGATTGGTGCGACCAAACAAGCCGCGCGGGCCAGCATCGCCGTGGAAGGGGCAACCGCTCATCTCTCCGGTTTTAACATCCATGATTTCTCTCCATAGTTTTGCGCAGTCGCTCAAAGACGCGAAACTGCTCTGAATTAACGTGGAGAGAATGCTGGAAGGCTATTGATCAGTCCAACCGATTAAACTGGGCAGCGTAATCGGCCCAAACGATGGATAATGCGACTTATTATCGATAAAGCCGATTATGGGAGGCGGCTAACCAACCGGCGATGAGACGAGGTCGGCAGCAGGCCGCTTACGCCGCCTGCGCAACCTCTTCGATCGGCTCGTTGCGGATCAGATAGTCGAACGCGCCCAAGGCGGCTTTCGAGCCTTCGCCCATCGCCACCACAATCTGTTTGTGCGGCACAGTCGTCGCGTCGCCCGCTGCGTAGATGCCCGGCAGATTGGTCGCGCCCTCTTCGTCGACGATGATCTCGCCATGCTTGGAAAGCTCTAGATCGGTGTCGACCAGCCATTCGGTGTTGGGAACCAGACCGATCTGGATAAACACCCCTTCAAGCTCGATCCGGCGCTCCTCGCCGCTGGTGCGATCTTTGACGATCAGGCCATTGGTGCGCGCACCATCGCCGGTGATCTCGGTCGTCTGGCCGTTGGTGATAATCTCGACATTGGACATGGAGCGCAGCTTGCGTTGCAGCACTTCGTCCGCGCGCAGTTTCGTGTCGAACTCGATCAGGGTGACGTGACCGACGATCTTGGCCAGATCAATCGCCGCCTCGACGCCCGAATTGCCGCCGCCGATCACCGCAATGCGCTTGCCCTTGAACAGGGGCCCATCGCAGTGCGGGCAGTAAGCCACGCCCTTGTTGCGATATTCCGCTTCGCCTGGAACGCCCAGATTGCGCCAGCGCGCGCCGGTCGAGAGGATTAGCGCGCGCGCCTGCAAGACCGCGCCGTTCGCCATGGTCACTTCGTGCATGCCGCCCGGCTGGCTCGCTGGGCGAAGCTGGGTTGCCTGCGCGAGGTCCATAAGGTCGATGTCATAATCGCCGACATGGCGCTTGAGGTCGTCGGCCAGTTTGGGCCCTTCGGTGTAGCTGGTGCCGGGCAGGTTCTCGACACCCAGAGTGTCCTGCAATTGGCCACCAAAGCGCTCTGCCGCAATGCCGGTGCGAAAGCCCTTGCGCGCGGTGTAGACCGCCGAGGCCGCGCCAGCGGGTCCGCCGCCGATGACAAGCACTTCAAACGGGTCTTTGGCGTTCAGCTTTTCCGCAGCCTTTTCGTCCGCGCCGGTGTCCAGCTTGGCGAGGATCTCGGCGAGTTCCATCTTGCCGTTGTAAAAGCTCTCCCCGTTAAGGAAGGTCGCGGGCACAGCGAGAATGTCGCGGGCCTCAACCTCGTCCTTGAAGGTGCCGCCTTCGATCAGGGTGGCGGTGATGTGCGGGTTTTCAAACGCCATCAGGGTCAGTGCCTGCACCACGTCGGGGCAGTTGTGGCAGCTCAGCGAGAAGAACATCTCGAATTCGTGGTCGCCTTCGATCCCGCGCACCTGTTCGATCAGGTCGGCATCGACTTTCGGCGGGTGCCCACCGGCCCACAGCATGGCTAGCACCAGCGAGGTGAATTCGTGACCCATGGGCAGACCGGCAAAGCGCACCCAGCGCACCGGATCGCTCGCGCGGCGGATGATGAAGCTGGGCTTGCGCGCGTCGGTTCCGTCGAACTGCGCGCTGACCATATCGTGCAGCTCGGCGATTTGCGTCAGCAGCGTGCGAGTCTGTTGCGACTTTTCGCTGTCATCAAGCGACGCGACAAGCTCAATCGGCTCGCGCAGATTGGTGAAGTATTGCTTCAGCTGGGCTTGCATGGATTGGTCGAGCATAAAATGTCCGTGGGTCAGGATGGTCTTGAAAAAGGGGAGAGGGGGTGACGGCGCCGCTTACCCTTGGGCAAGCGACGCCGCACAATTCTTCAGTCCGGTTTAGATCTTGCCGACGAGATCGAGCGAGGGAGCCAGCGTGTCGCTGCCTTCTTCCCACGCGGCCGGGCAGACCTGACCGGGGTTGGCGCGCACATATTGGGCGGCCTTGATCTTGCGGGTCAGTTCGTTGGCATTGCGGCCCACGCCTTCGCAGGTGATTTCCATGATCTGGATCACGCCATCGGGATCGACGACAAAAGTCGCGCGATCAGCAAGGCCGACGCCTTCGCGCAGCACGCCGAACTGGTTCGAAAGCGTGTGCATCTGGTCGCCGAGGAACGGGAAGTTCAGCTTGCCGATCTTCTCGCTGCTGTCGTGCCATGCCTTGTGGCTGAAATGCGTGTCAGTGCTGACGGCGAAGACTTCGACGCCCATGCTCTGCAGCATCTCGTATTTTTCACCCATGTCTTCCAGTTCGGTCGGGCAGACGAAGGTCCAGTCGGCCGGATAGAAGAAGAAGACGGACCACTTGCCCTCGATGTCTTTTTCGGTGACGTCGAAGAAATCTTCGCCGGCCTTGAACGCGGTGGCGGTGAACGGCTGGATAGTAGAACCGATGATACCCATTTGAGTTTGTTCCTTAAATTAGGATTGGTTGAAAACTGATGCGCCCCAGATAGGGTGCGCTGCGATGCACAAAAGACGATTTGTGCGATTGCGAAGATCGGAATTTCCAATGGTAACAACGGGAACCCATGCGATAAGTTCCCTTTCGCAGAGCCGATCTGCGTAAAAATGCTGCGATGCGGTAGGTCTGGAGTCAGGTGCTCTAATGCAGCTTAAGCCGCGGGCGAACAATCCGGTTCACGCGTCCGATCAGCATTAGGCCCAAACCCTTCAGCCAGCCGTGAATGCCGATCAGGTGCATCCGGTAAAGCGAGGTGTAGATAAAGCGCGCCGCGCGCCCTTCCACCGCCATCGCTCCGCCGACCAGATTTCCCATCAGGCTGCCCACGGTTGAAAACCGGCTGAGCGAGACCAGCGAGCCATTGTCCTTGTAGACAAAGCTCTTGAGCGGCTTGCCCTTCTGAATGCGGACAAGATTGTCGAACACGGTGTCCGCCATCTGGTGCGCCGCCTGCGCGCGCGGCGGGATCGGGCTTTGACCGCCCTCGGGCGTGAAGGAACAGCAATCACCCAGCGCAAAGATATGCGGATCGGTCTCGCTTTGCATGGTTTCGGTGACGATGATCTGGTTGCGCGGATTGGTCTTGAGGCCAAGGTCGGTCAGGAATTCGGCGCCTTTCACCCCCGCCGCCCAGACCATAAGGTCCGCTTCGATCACATTGTCGCACTTGGTGAAGAGCTTGCCCTTCTCTGCGCGGATGACCTGCGTTTCGACCCCGACTTCGACGCCAAGCGTCTGCAATTCATGCGTCGCCGAATCCGAAAGGCCTTTGGGCAAAGCAGGCAGTATCCGCTCCCCCGCTTCGAGCAGGGTCACTTCGAGCCGGCTTTCGTCAAACACCTCAAGCCCGTAGTGCCGCAGCGCACCGGCCGCGTTGTAGAGCTCTGCGGCCAGCTCCACACCCGTCGCGCCGCCGCCGACAATCGCCACCCTGACGCGTTCATCGGCGTCCGGGTCGGCCATTTGCGCGCGGCTGACCCGCAGGCAATGGTTGAGCAGCTTGGTCCGAAATCGGTCGGCCTGATCGCGGGCATCAAGATAGATGCAGTGCTTTGCCACGCCCGGCACGCCGAAATCGTTCGACACCGATCCGACCGCCAGCACCAGATAGTCATAGCGAATGACGTGATCCGAGATCAGTTCGTTGCCATCCTTGTCCTCCACCGGCGCCAAGGTGATGGTTTTGTTTTCGCGGTCGATGCTCTCCAGCGACCCTTGGAAAAAGCGATAGCCCCAGCGGAAGCAATGCGCGCGATAGCCGACTTCATCGAGATTGGCGTCGAGCGAACCGGCGGCGACCTCGTGCAGCAACGGTTTCCAGATATGCGAGAGATTCTGGTCAACTAGGATGATGTCGTGGTTCTTGCGGCCGAATTTCGCGCCCAGCTTGCGAACCAGCTCAAGCCCTCCGGCACCGCCGCCAACAACGACGATCTGCGTCTTGCGCTCGCCGGCATCCAGCGGCTTTTTCGGCAGCTCTTTGGCAACACTCTTGAGGTCGCGATACATCGCGGCAGACGCTTCAAGACGGGGATGGATTTTCATAGGTTTGAGCGTGCCACTCCAAATTCGACCGATCCCGTTGGAAGAACACCCATAGCACAGATTGGTTTCGCTGCGCTGCACAAAAAGGGGGTGACAGACTGGTCGCGGCGGTCGCCGCTCAATTCTCGCCTTTAAGCGCCCGCTCCGCAATACGCTCAAACACCGCCCGCAGATCGGCGTGCGAAGCCCGCGACAGCGCGCCCTGCGCAATCTCTTCCTTGGACCATGTTAGCGTCGGGTTCTGGTCATCCAGCATCGCCCAATCGGGGAAAATCCGCCTCTCGACCCGCTCGGCCAGCAGCAATTCGACATTGGCGTGGCGATCATCCTCGACAATACGGGCATAGAGCGCGTTGATCGCTGCGACCGGCCCCTCGATCAGCTGGAGATACATATCGCCGCGACAGATCAGCGCGCCGGTGATGCGATTGGCCGGATTGTTGCGCCGCGCCTGGCTAAGGATGCCCGCCAGCATGGCCTTGTCGAACCCGAAAGGGTGCGAGCGATAGATAAGCTGTTTCAAGGCTCTCCGCCCATCTGACCGCGGTGGAGTAGTTTCTGATCCGCCAGCACCAGCGCCATCATCGCCGCGACCACGGGCGCGCCGCGAATGCCGACGCAGGGGTCATGCCGCCCCTTGGTCCGCACTTGCGTCGCTTCGCCATCCGATGTGATCGAGTCCACCGGCGTCAGGATCGAGCTGGTCGGCTTGAACGCCACGCGGCACACCACCGGCTGTCCGGTCGAGATACCGCCTGCGGTTCCGCCCGCATGGTTGCTGGCAAAGACGGGTTTGCCGTCTGGTCCCGGTGACATCGCATCGGCGTTCTCTTCGCCGGTCAGGCGCGCGGCCTCGAATCCGTCGCCGATCTCGACGCCCTTGGTCGCGTTGATCGTCATCATCGCCGCTGCCAACTCGCTGTCGAGTTTCGCATAGACCGGCGCGCCCCATCCGGCGGGCACACCCAGCGCAACGCATTCGACGACCGCGCCCAAAGATGATCCATCCTTGCGCGCCTGATCGACCTTTTCCTCCCAGCGTTTCGCGGCCCAGCTGTCGGGGCAGAAGAAGGGATTGTTGTCGATCTCGTCATAGTTGATCGCGTCGCGGTCAATCGCATCGCCGCCCAGCTCGCTGACATAGGCATGGATGGTGACCTCGGGGATGATCAGCCGGGCGACAGCGCCCGCCGCCACCCGCGCCGCCGTTTCGCGCGCGCTCGACCGGCCACCGCCGCGATAATCGCGAATGCCGTATTTGGCGTCATAGACATAGTCGGCATGGCCGGGGCGATAGCTTTGCGCGATCTCGGAATAGTCTTTGGAGCGCTGATCGGTGTTTTCGATCATCAGATGGATCGGTGTGCCGGTGGTGACCTGCTGACCGTCTGCATCGTCGAACACGCCGGACATGATCTTGACCGCGTCAGGCTCCTTGCGCTGCGTGGTGAACTTGCTTTGCCCGGGTTTGCGCGCGTCCATGAAAGGCTGAATTGCCTTGGTCGTGAGCGGGATGCCTGGCGGGCAGCCATCCAGCACCGCGCCCAATCCCGGCCCATGGCTTTCGCCCCAAGTTGTAAAGCGCAGCACGCGCCCGAATGTGTTGTGGCTCATGGGTGCAGCCATAGCGTAACGAGCGCATGTGTCGAGAATGGCGTGAGGCGAATCCTATAGTCATTGGGTTACTCGCAATCACGAATGTCAGGGGCATTCGGGTTTCCTACCGGAGTTCGGGCCCCTAACGTTTGTGCATTGGATGGGCGAACAGACCCAAGCGAAGGGAGTAAAATTGGAAAGTCACACATTGCCTCAGCCAAGACCCAGTTCTTCTCGCAAAAACAACGGCCTGCGCGAAAGGTCACACCTTCCAAAGCTCGTGTTCGTGTTCCATCTTGGCGATAAGCGAAGCAGAAGGCTGGCGTCAGCGCCATCGATAAGGCAGGCATAACACCATGATTGCGAAGCTATCCGGCAGGCTGGACGAGACAGGCGAGGACTGGGCGATCGTCGATGTGCAAGGCGTCGGCTATCTGGTCCATTGCTCTGCCCGCACACTGTCGGCCTTGGGCGAGGTGGGTGAGGGCTGCACCGTACACACCGATTTGCAGGTGAGCGAGAACGACATGCGCCTGCTTGGCTTTGCCGAAAGCGCCGAACGCGATTGGTTCCGCTTGCTCACGCAGGTTCAGGGTGTGGGAAGCAAGGTCGGATTGGCGATCCTTTCAGCGCTCTCGACCGGAGAACTGCGCGATGCCTGCGCGGCGGGCGATGCGGCAAGCGTGGCGCGCGCCAACGGAGTCGGTCCAAAGCTGGCCGGGCGGATCGTCAACGAATTGAAGGACAAGGCCGGAGCGCTACCGGGCGGTGGGCTCGCGGGTGCAGCCGTGGGCGCGGCTCCCAAGGGCGCGGCGAGCGCCGATGCGGTGAGCGCGCTTGAAAACCTTGGTTTCAAACCCGCGGTTGCAGCGCAAGCGGTGGCGCGCGCTCTCGAGGAACTGGGCGAGGGTGCCGTTGAAGGCGACCTGATCCGTGTGGCGCTCAAAAAGGCCGCAGGATAGACTGGAGAACACTATGAAACTCGCGAACATCATTGCACTGTCAGCCATTGCCTTGGCCGCCCCCGCAACCGCGCAGGAGAAGGATCTCTCATCCTTTGCACCCGGGCCGATCTTTGAGGATTTCGGCGCTGTTGCACCCGTGCCCAACGCGAATTTCAGCATTCCCGATGCGACCGACCTCTATGTTGCCTTCGACACCGCAACGCCCGCTGCCAAGGGCCAGATCAACCGCACCATCGACAGCGCGGCGCGATATGTGAACATGCACAATGCCGTGGGGCTGGAGCCCGCCCGCGTGCGCGCCGCCGTGGTGGTTCATGGCAAAGCTGCGTTCGATCTACTGACCGACAAGGCATGGGCGGCGAAGGGCAGGGAGGGCAGCAACCCGACCGGAGCCAAGATGCTGACCCTAGTCGATAGCGGTGTGCGCGTGATCCTGTGCGGCCAGACAGCGGCAGCCTATGGCATAGCGAAAGAAGACCTCGCGCCGGGTGTAGAACTGGCGCTGTCAGCGATGACGGCCCACGCGGTGTTGCAGAGGCAAGGCTATACGGTGAACCCGTTTTGAGGGAGGAGACATAATGAGATTTGCCGCCCTTACTCCTGTCGTGATCTTAGCGGCCTGTAGCGCCTCAACTGACGAAGTTGAGCGGGCCGAAGCATCTGCGGATGACCCAGCTTTAGTCAGTCGGGAGAGCTTCGATGCCGAAGGGTTGGCATGGCCGCTTACTGTCGAGAGTGGGCGCTTGGGCTGCACGAAGTTGGCGCGCTGGGTAGAGGCGGACGGCAAGAAGTACGGTCTCAATGGCCTTGCCGACGCGCAAGGCGGGTATGCTGAGCTCGAAGACATTTGGGCAATTGACGAACCGATGATGGCGCGGCTGAAGGAGGTTGGTGCTTCAGGAGAACAGACCGTGCGCATCAGCATAGGTGATATGAGCAATAAGGCTGAGGCATTCTGCGAATGAGCGACCCCGCTCCTCTCCACTCCCCCGACCCCCAAGTTGGCGACCCGGACACCGCGCTCCGGCCCAAGTCGCTGGGCGAGTTCATCGGGCAGGAGGGTGCGCGCGATAACCTCAGGGTGTTCATTCAATCCGCCAAGTCGCGCGGGGAGGCGATGGACCATACGCTGTTCTTCGGACCACCCGGCCTTGGCAAGACCACGCTCGCGCAGATCGTCGCGGCGGAATTGGGCGTGGGCTTTCGCGCAACCTCGGGGCCGGTGATCGCCAAGGCGGGTGACCTCGCCGCGCTGCTGACCAATCTCGAAGCGCATGATGTGCTGTTCATCGACGAGATTCACCGCCTCAATCCGGTGGTAGAGGAAGTGCTCTACCCTGCCATGGAGGACCGCGCGCTCGACATCATCATCGGCGAGGGGCCAAGCGCGCGCTCGGTGCGGATCGACCTGCCCCCCTTCACCCTGATCGGTGCGACCACCCGCCAGGGATTGCTGACCACGCCGCTGCGCGATCGCTTCGGCATTCCGGTGCGCTTGCAGTTCTACACCCATGAGGAGCTGGAGCTTGTGGTGACCCGCGGTGCGCGGCTTTTGGGGCTTGAGATCGATGCGGCGGGCGCGCGCGAGATTGCTCGCCGTTCGCGCGGCACACCTAGGGTCGCGGGGCGGCTGTTGCGGCGCGTGCGCGACTTTGCCCATGTCGCCGGTGACGGGACTGTGACCCGCGCGACCGCCGATGATGCGCTCACACGGCTGGAGATTGACCGGCTGGGGCTGGATGCCATGGACCGGCGTTATCTCACAATGATCGCAACCACTTACAAAGGCGGACCAGTCGGGGTCGAAACGCTCGCGGCAGGCCTTGCCGAGCCGCGCGACACGGTCGAGGATGTGGTCGAGCCCTACCTGATCCAGCTCGGTCTGCTCGCGCGCACCGCGCGGGGGCGGGTGCTTAATGATGCAGGCTGGGAGCACCTTGAAATGACGCCGCCAGCACCTCGCGAACCCGAACAGGGCGGGTTGTTCAAGCCCGATGACTAAGCGCTAACCCTAGCAACACGCTAACCAAGCCCCGTATTTCGGTGTCAAACTGGGACACGCTCCCTGAAATCCGACGAATTTGCGCCAATTCCAAGGTTTAGCCGCTCCCAAACGTGGTTAACGCCGTTGCGGCGCGCGGCATTTGCTCATCAAAGGAGGGTCGGAGTTGGTGAAGGTGCGGGTGGGCCGCGACCTGATCAACGCAGACACAAGGTTTGGTTCTATGTCGCTTAAACTGGCAGCAGCAAAGCTATCGGCAACAGCCGCAGGCGTCGCGCTTATGGCGGGCGGTGCGGTCCGCGTGGCCGAGCCGATGAACACGGATGATCCACAGTTCAGCAGCGAGATTGACAGCAAACTCGCTCAGCCAACGCGGCACACCAAATATATCAAGAACCGCAAGCCGGTCCTCGAACATCCCGATCCGATCCGCACGCGGATTGTCGAGCGGACGATTGAATGCGAGCCGGTGCCTCTGGGCACGACCGATGCGATGGCGGCTGGACCGCTGCCCGCTGGCGCAACGCAAACCTATTTCGACGACGAAGAATGCGCGCCTATCTCGCATGTCGCTTATGTTCCGGCACCATTGCCACCCTTGCCACCAGTTCGTGGCGGCGGCGGTGGCGGCCCGGTCATCGTGGGCGGAGGCCTCGGCGGTTTCGGTGGCGGCTTTGGCGGCGGCTTCTTTGGCGGCTTCTTTGGTGGCGGTGGATCGTCGTCTGGCGACGTGTCCGTTTCGACCACGACTTCGGGCGGCGGCAGCTCCGGCGACGTCAGCTCAACCTCTGGCGGTACGACCAGCGGCGGGGAAACGTCCTCGGGCAATATCAAGATCGATATCGACATTGATAACTCGACATCCACCGGCAGTGTCTCGACCAGCACGGGTCAGGTTTCGTCAAGCACAAGCACAGGTAATGTAAGCTCGAGCACGGGCGCGGTTTCCAGCTCAACTGGCAATGTTTCGAGTTCGACCGGCAACGTCTCAAGCTCAACCGGCAACGTTTCGACATCGACCGGTAATGTCTCGTCGAGCACCGGCGCGATCTCGAGCACCACATCCGGCAATGTTTCCAGCTCGACGTCGGGTGACGTGTCCAGCTCTTCGTCAAGCAGTTCGTCTTCGAGCAGCAGTTCCTCGTCGTCGTCCAGCTCGTCCTCTTCGGGCGGGAACACGACATCGGGTGGCAACACCACGACCTCGGGCGGCTCGGGTTCGTCTTCGAGCAGCAGCTCTTCGTCTTCCTCTTCGAGCAGCAGTTCTAGCTCGTCGGGATCGTCGGGCGGCAGCACTTCGGGCGGCTCATCATCGTCCAGCTCGTCCTCCAGCAGCAGCTCATCGTCGTCATCGTCTTCGGGCGGTTCGTCGACCAGCGGGGGCAACACTTCGGGTGGTACTACGTCCGGTGGCACCACCAGCGGCGGTTCGGCCAGCTCGTCCTCATCGAGCAGCTCTTCGTCCTCGTCGAGCAGCAGCTCCAGCTCGGGCGGCGCGACCAGCGGTGGCAGCACCGGCAATATCAGCAGCAGCACCAGCTCCAGCTCGTCTTCGTCGAGCAGCAGTTCTAGCTCTTCGTCCTCTTCGGGCGGCGCAACCAGCACGAGCGGTGGCAACACTTCGGGCGGCTCTTCAAGCTCGTCTGGCTCCAGCTCTTCGAGCAGCTCAAGCTCCAGCTCGGGCGGAAGCACCAGCGGCGGCACAACCACCGGTGGCACTTCGTCGACCTCTTCGTCCTCTTCGAGCTCAAGCTCCTCAAGCAGCTCCAGCTCGGGCGGTTCGACCAGCGGCGGCACGACGACCGGCTCCTCGAGCAGCACCAGCAGCTCGTCCAGCAGCTCCGGCTCGTCGACTTCCTCGGGCGGCCTGACCACCAGCGGCGGCACGACCAGCAGTAGCTCGTCCAGCAGTTCAAGCAGTAGTTCGTCGTCGAGCAGCAGCTCGACCTCGGGCGGCACAACCACCACCAGCAGCGGCGGCACCGATGTGCCTGCACCGCCAATGATGATCCTGTTTGGTCTGGCTGCGGCAGCAGTGCTTGGCCGCCGGAAGTTCAACGGTAAACGGGAAGAAGCTGCCGAAGCGTAAGCTTCGACCTAGCCTCTAAGCACCACCACAAAGCGGCGTTCGCGTTACTGCGCGAGCGCCGCTTTCTCGTTGGCAGGCGCGCGGCTGACCATTGCTGTCAACGGATCGACCTCGTCGCTGACCCAAGCCACATCGGCGAGTGAGACCGTGTCGC
Source organism: Pseudomonadota bacterium (assembly GCA_039025455.1). Classification (GTDB taxonomy): domain Bacteria; phylum Pseudomonadota; class Alphaproteobacteria; order Sphingomonadales; family Sphingomonadaceae; genus Erythrobacter. Next base: position 42,796 of record JBCCOF010000007.1, read on the forward strand.
CCAGTTCCCAAACATTAGAGTAACCGTATCCGATCAGGTTGATGAAGGTCGGGATGTTGAGCGCAAGCGGCGCTTTCTTCAGCATCACCGGCGCGACATCATCGCTGAAATTGTTGTTGCAGTAGATCAGAATGGCCCGGCCTTTATTGGCTCCGATCACTTTCTCCAGCGACTCCTCGGTGAAGTCCGAAAACGGCAGGTTGACTGCGCCTTCGATATGGCCGCGCGCAAAGGCAGCGGCGGAGCGGGTGTCGAGCACCAGCGTGCCCGGCTGAGCTGCCCGCGCTGTGAAGTCCTCGATGCTGAGCAGTCGCTCTTCACGGATCAGCGCGACTTCGCCGGTGAGCGCCTCAAAGCCCTCGTAATCGACCTCGGTGGCTTCTGTCGCTTCGGGCGCGGTTGGTGCTGGTACAGCCTCTTTCGCCAGAGAGATCGGCGCAGTGGCTGTGGCTAAAACCGCCGCAAGCGGGATCAAAAGTGTAGCGCGCATGGGGTTCCTCCTTGCCTGAATGTGCAAAGGATGCGCGCTTGCGTCTGTCGGCATTATGAACGGAAGCGTTTGCAGGCTGCCATAGATATGGTGTGCCGACAATTTCCAAGGAACCGATCAGTCAGGTATGACGGTTTCGAACCCGGCCTCGTTCCATGCCACAATACCGCCTTTCAAGTGCACTGCTGGCTTGCCGGTATGCTGCGCCAGTTTCTGTGCCGCGGTGGTCGAGCGGCGGCCCGAACGGCAATAGAAGACGATTTTGCGATCATCCGACAAATCGAACGCAGCCGGATCCAGCGTATCGAGCGGAATAAGCTCGGCCCCATCGATATGGCCCTCGTCGAACTCTGCTTTTGAGCGAACGTCGATCAGCCGGATATCGGCGGCCAAGCGCGCCTGGCTAAGTCCCTCGGCATCCAGTTCGAGCACGACCTTCCCGGGATCGCCTTCCGCAGCCTCTGCAAGCTCGTATCCCGGGATCGGGCCGGGAGTGTCGGCACCATCACCCTCTGGCGCGCAGGCGGTGAGCCCGAGAGTCAGGGTGGTGAAAAGAAGCGCTACCCGCATCGACGGATTAAGCCGCCAGCTTGCGCAGGACGTAGTGGAGGATGCCGCCATTGCGATAATATTCCATCTCGTTCGCGGTATCGATACGGCAAAGCGCGGTAAAGGTGAAGGCCGTGCCATCACCGCGTGTGACCTCGATCTCGATATCTTGCGCGGGACTGAGATCGGCGAGCCCTCTGATGCTGAAGATGCAATCCGCATCAAGGCCCAAGGTCTTGCGGGTGTCGCCATCCTTGAACTGCAAAGGAAGCACGCCCATGCCCACAAGGTTCGAGCGGTGAATACGCTCGAAGCTCTCGACGATCACGGCGCGCACGCCCAGCAGGATGGTGCCCTTTGCTGCCCAGTCGCGCGACGAGCCGGTGCCATATTCCTTGCCGCCAACCACGATCAGCGGGGTGCCGTCGGCCTTGTGCTTCATCGCCGCGTCAAAGATCGGCATTTGCTCGCCATTATAGGTGGTTTCGCCGCCTTCGACGCCCGGAACCATCTCGTTCTTGATGCGGATATTGGCGAAGGTGCCGC
>JBCCOF010000008.1:0-40445 GCA_039025455.1 Pseudomonadota bacterium
CTCGCCATAGGGGTGCCCGGCGAGGAAGTTGGTGCGGTGGACATTCTTGGTGTTGATCGGCGCCATCACGAAAGGCGCGGCCCACTTGCCGAGGTCGGTCTCGTATTGCGGGACCATGCCAGTCGGCTGGCTTGCGCCGGTAAAACCCGGGGTTAGGGCAAAGGGGCTGGAGAGTACCTTGAAAATGCCGGGATTCTTCGCTGCCGCCTTCATCGTGGCGCCAAGGCTCGCTGCGGTTCCGCCCGAGAAAGTGCCCGCCATCGCCCGCACGCGGCCACGGATTTTGGGCGCGGGCTTGCCAAACCGCTCCTGCGCGGCCTTTTGCGTCATCAGCACGCCAAGATCGAACGGAATTGAATCGAACCCGCTTGAAAAACAGATGCGCGCCCCGCTGGCTTCGGCGGCTTCTTGGTGTTCGGCAATCTTGTCGGCCATCCACGCAGGCTCGCCGCAAAGGTCCGCATAATCCGTCCCGGTCTTGACGCAGGCTGCGAGCAGTTTGTCGCCGTAAAGCTGGTATGGGCCGACCGTGGTCAACACGACCTTGGTGCGGTCGCACAGAGCTTCGAGTTGCGCTTCATCGTCGGCATCAGCGACCACCAAAGGGGTATCGGCAGGCGCGCCAATCTCGTCGCGCACGGCTTCAAGCTTGTCCTGAGACCGCCCTGCCATCGCCCATCTGGGCGCGTTGTCGGACGAGCCGTAGTGATTGCTCAGATATTCAGCGACCAGCCGCCCGGTGTAACCGGTTGCGCCATAGACGATGATGTCGAACTCGGGGTTGCTCATAGATTATCTCCTTTGGCCAGCGTGATGCGCGCAGGCGTTCACAGAGTCAAAGCCGTTACGGACACGCGGGTTCCGCAAAGATGGAAAGACTAGCCAAATCCGTCACAAAACCGCGCGACGTTCTCGCCGAGCGACGCGAGATCATAGCCGCCTTCCATAACGATCAGCGTCGGGAGGTTCAGGGCTGCGATGGCCGCACCCATGCGTCCATAATCGCCGGTGGTTAGCTCGAAGTGCGAGATCGGATCATCTTGGAACGTGTCGGCTCCGAAAGACACGATCAGAGCTCTCGCGCCCCATTCGGCGATACGCTGCGTCGCGGTGCTCAGGGCCGCTTCGTAGGCTTCCCACCGCGTTCCCCGCGGTAAAGGCAGGTTGAGCGTGGTCCCTTCACCATCGCCCTCGCCGGTTTCGTCGGCATGGCCCCAATAATACGGGAAGTCTGTCTTCGGATCGGCGTGGATCGAAGCAAACAGGACGTCCGCGTTCTCATAAAAGATATCCTGCGTGCCGTTGCCGTGATGGTAATCGACATCGAGCACCGCAACCGGCCCCAAGACCCGTGTGCTAGCCTCGTGCGCGGCAATTGCGGCGCTGTTGAGGTAGCAATAGCCACCCATGTAATCGCGGCCCGCATGGTGCCCCGGCGGCCGACACAGAGCGAAGGCATGGCGTTCTCCTGTGGCGAGCGCATCCAGTCCAGTGAGCGCGGTTTGCACCGACCAATAGGCCGCTTGCCATGTCTCGCCCGTGATCGGTGTCGCGGCGTCCATCGCATAGGCACCGAGCGAGGCGTCTATGCGGGTGTGATCGAGCTTGCGCCGGTGCACGACAGGAAAGGCGTATCCAATCGCATCCCCTTCGCGTCCATCGGCGAGCCAGCGGTCATGGGCTGTGCGCAGGAATTCGACATAGTCTGCATCATGCACAGCAAGAATGGGGTCCATCCCGTGATCTGTGACTTCGCCAATGTCGCCAAGCGCGGTGCCGATACGCTCAAGCCGCGTGGGCACCTCGGCATAGGGCATCCACTCGCCATTGTTGAGCTCGCGCTGTGGCGCATGATCGAGTTGGCGAGGGTCGCAAAATGTCAGCATCGCGCTCTCTTACAACCGGGCCTTACAGCCACGACAGGTGATAATGTCGAATTCGCCGGTTGCTCATAAGTATCTCCTTTACAGGCGACATGATCGCCAGCGTCTCGAGAGTCAAAGGCGCATTCACTCTGCGTTGCGTCATGCTCGAAGCAGGCCGGTAATTCCAACACTCAAGGCACCACGGGGGGAGGCTGAAAGAGCATGCGGATCGACGTTCAGTATTGAGAAATCGGCGATTTGTTGAAATTGTAATCAGGACAAAGCGCCAATCAGCAATCGCCACCGTTTTTATCAATCGGAAGCGTTGCAAAATTGAGTCTTTGGGGCGCAGATAAGACACGAAGTGGTTTTGATTGGGGGGAATGGATCAGTGAAGAAATTTGTAATTTTATGCACCGCAGCCGCAGTGGGAGCGATGGGCATTGCCGCCCCCGCGCAAGCGCAACGGATGGTGCCCAGAGAATATTCGGTTCCCACTGCGTTGAAGGAACCGGAAAACACGGAGAAAGAGGCCAGAGCTGCCCTGAAAGCTATGGACGAGGCAGTCGACGAGGCCCTTACAGCGCTGGCACTTTGCAATAGGGTTGGGTTTCTGGATGCGAAGGCCAAGCTTGATAAAGCTCTCAAAAGCCTGAAAAAAAATACCAAAAAGCCTCCGAAGCCCGGCCCGAGAGATGATCCAAGGGGCATAGATGCTTACATTGACGAGTACAAAGCCACTCTTGAGAGAGCCTATAAGGCTGGCAAGGAAAAGCCGGAGGAAATATCCGGCTTCGACCGAAGAGAGCGATATTTTCCGGCGCCGGGCACTGACATGGCGATTGTTCTGGAGCGGATAGCTCGACTACGATTTCTGACCGACGAATGGATCCGTAAATACGATGATCGACGGCCATGTCCCAAACGAGAATTCGATCGAAGAAAGTTTGCGCTCGGCGAGAAACGGACCGCTGCCGAGCGGGCCAAGGACCTCAGGCCGGAGACCGCAAGCGAGCGGGGCGCGAGAGAACGGCGAGAGAATACCAAGAAGGATCTCGATGGCCTTCCCGAGCCTGGAGATAAGGGCCTACCTCTGCCCCCGCCCGGCGAAGGCGGCTGAGCTTTTTGACAAGTGAGAGGCCGGTTGGCGGAGAATAGTCGCTAGGTCGGTCTAACATTTGCCATTGCGTGACTCACAACCGCGGCAGCGTCACTCCGCGCTGGCCCATATATTTGCCTGCGCGGTCGGCATAGGTCACTTCGGGGCGTTCGTTGCCCTTTAGGAAAAGGAACTGGCACGCGCCTTCATTGGCGTAGATTTTCGCGGGCAACGGCGTGGTGTTTGAAAACTCCAGCGTCACATGCCCTTCCCAGCCCGGCTCGAGCGGGGTGACATTCACGATGATCCCGCAGCGCGCATAGGTGCTCTTGCCCAGACAAATGACCAACACGTCTTCGGGGATGCGGAAATACTCGACCGTGCGCGCAAGGGCGAATGAATTGGGCGGGATGATGCAGCAATCGGTCTCGCGATCGACAAAGTTCTTGGGGTCGAATTCCTTGGGATCGACTACCGAGCTGTCGACATTGGTGAAGATTTTGAATTCGGGCGCGACCCGCGCGTCATAGCCATAGGAGCTGAGCCCGTAGGAGATGCAGCCATCGCGACGCTGCGCCTCCACGAACGGCTCGATCATACCGTTGTTTTGCGCTTGGCCGCGAATCCACTTGTCTGAAAGAATTGCCATAGATGCGTGATTGAGCATGCCGCCGCGCGGGGCAAGCGGGCGGGCGGTGTTATCCGTGGGAGTCTTGTGAATTGCTGTGGGCTGACGGATGCGCGCCCGTGCCCGATCTAGCGGATCGGCTTGGCACCCAGCTTCGGATTGAGCTTCGCCACGTGGTTCAGCCAGTTCTTCGGGCGGCGCAGCATGCTGGAAGGGTAGGTCACCTTGAGCCCGACAATCTGCGCCATCTTGCCAACGAAATGGATGCAATTGCGCTTTTCAAGATCGTAATACTTGCCCGGCTGGTTCTGCCACCGGCGCACTTCGGCTTTGATTTGGCGATATTTTGCATCGCTGATCGTGATCGAGAAATGGCGGTTGGTCTTGCGGATATTCTTCTGGCTTTCGGCCAGCAGCATGTGCTCGACCGGCCCCTGAAGGATTGCCGATGACACCTCCCGCGCGGAAAAGCCGTAATTTTCGTTCACCCGTTTGCCCGACTTGCTGAGCGTCCCTTCGAGAACGATGAAGGTGTGCGGATAGCGCCCCGAAAACAGCGATCCGTTGAACGAATGGAAGTGGATTTTAACCGCCGCGAGCGCGGGGCCGCTCCATACGAGCATGAACACAGCGGCGAAGAGGGTCAGAAAGCGGGTCATGAGCTGCATTTATCCCGTATATGCTGCACCGCGCAAGCCGCTTAACTGGCAAGAAGGCTCGCATTTCCGCCCGCTGCTGTTGTGTCGATACAGGTCACCCGCTCGGTCGCGAACCGCGCGACATAATGCGGGCCGCCCGCCTTGGGGCCGGTGCCGGAAAGCCCCTCACCGCCAAAGGGCTGGCTTTCGACCACTGCGCCAATCTGATTGCGGTTGACGTACAAATTGCCGAACCGCGCCCGCGCCTGAACAAACTGGCGGGTCTCTTCGATACGGCTGTGCAGGCCGAGCGTCAGGCCATATCCGGTGGCGTTGATATCGGCAATCACCTGTCCCAGCGCCTCGGCGCTGTAACGCGCGACATGGAGCACCGGCCCGAAATTCTCGCGGTTGAGATCGAGGATCGACTCCACCTCGATAATCGTAGGCGCGACAAAGTGGCCATGCGCCGCCTCATCGGTCAAAGGCACGCGGGCGATCGGGCGGCCGCTCTTTTCGCGCCGGGCAACATGGCGTTCGAGCGCCGCCTCGGCATCGCCGTCGATCACCGGGCCGACATCGGTGGCGAGATCAGCCGGATCGCCGACATTGAGCGCATCGAACCCGCCGCGGATCATGTCCAGCATCTCGTCGGCCACGTCGTCCTGAATATATAGCACGCGCAAGGCCGAGCAGCGTTGGCCCGCACTTTGAAACGAGCTGGCGATCACATCGCGCACGACCTGTTCTGGCAAAGCGCTGGAATCGACGATCATGGCGTTTTGCCCGCCGGTTTCGGCGATGAAGGTCGCGATGGGTCCGTCGCGCGCAGCGAGCGACTGGTTGATCAGCCGCGCGGTCTCGGTCGATCCGGTGAAGGCGACGCCGGCGATGCGCGGGTCCGAGGTGATGGCCTGACCCACTTCGGCGGCTCCGGGCAGCAATTGAAGCACTTCGGGCGGGATGCCCGCCTGGTGGCACAGCTTCACGGCGAGCGCGGCGATCAGCGGGGTCTGCTCGGCGGGTTTGGTCACGACGGAGTTTCCGGCGGCCAAAGCAGCCGAGGCCATGCCGATGAAGATGGCGAGCGGGAAATTCCAAGGGCTAATCGTCGCGAACACGCCGCGCCCGTGCATCCGCAAAGTGTTTTCCTCACCCGTCGGGCCGGGCAGTGTGATCGGCTCGCCAAATTGCCGCCGCGCTTCACCCGCATAAAAGCGCAGGAAGTCGACCGCCTCGCGCAATTCGAGCACCGCATCGAGCAGGGTCTTGCCCGCCTCGCGCTGGCAAAGCGACAGAAACTCGGCCGAATGCGCTTCGAACAGATCGGCGGCCTCTTCGAGCAGGAGCGCGCGTTTCTCCCCGCCCAGCGCGTCCCATCCCGGCTGGATCGCCAGAGCGCGTGTGATCGCGGCGTCCACTTCGGCTGGGGTCGCATCGCGGCGGGTGCCGACTTCGATACGGGTGTCTTGCGGCGAGGTGATCGGCGCTATTTCGCCCGCATCCTCTTCGGGGAACGTGGGCTCAGCGATCCATTGCTGTTGAGCGAGACGATCGAGCTTTGCTTGCAATGGCGCGAGCACCAAGGGGTCGCTCAAGTCGATACCAGCGCTGTTCTGACGGTCTTCGAAGATGTCACCCGGCAGCGGGATCGCAGGGTTGCGGCGTGGCTTCATCGCGGCCAGTTCCGCCACTGGATCGCCGACCAAATCCTCGGACGCGGTATCGGCATCGCCCATGCGGTTCACAAAACTGGTGTTCGCGCCGTTTTCGAGCAGACGCCGCACCAGATAAGCGAGCAGTTCCTTGTGCCCGCCAACCGGCGCGTAAATACGCACCGGTGTGGGCGCATTGCCTTCGAGCTTGTGCAGTGCGTCGAACACTTCCTCGCCCATGCCGTGCAGGCGTTGGAATTCAAAGGAGCGGCCTTTCGCCATCTCCTTGATCGCCGCGACGGTGTAGGCGTTGTGCGTGGCAAAGGCCGGGCGGATCACATCGTCATGCTCGAAAAGCCGAGCGGCGCAAGCGAGGTAGGAGACATCGGTGGCCAGCTTGCGGGTGAAGACCGGATAATCGGAATATCCGCCGACCTGACTGATCTTGATCTCGCTGTCCCAATAGGCGCCTTTGACGAGCCGCACGAACAGCTTGCGACCATGCCGCCGCGCCAGTTTGGCGACCCAATCGCACAAAGGCGCGCCGCGCTTCTGATAGGCTTGCAGCGCGAGACCAAAGCCCTCCCAGCGCGAGCCATCGGCGCGGGTGAACAGCTCGTCATCGGCCACCAGCGTTTCGATAATGTCGAGCGAAAGCTCAAGCCGCTCGGCCTCTTCGGCGTCGATGGTGAAGTGAATATCGGCATCGCGCGCCTTCAGCGCCAGCGCCTTTACAATCGGCACGATATCTGCGCGCGCCTGAGCGGCGTGGAAGAAATCGTATTTCGGATGCAACGCGGACAGCTTGACCGAAATGCCGGGCGAGGGACCGACCCCGCCTGTGGCTTCTTTCGCAAGCCGTGTGATCGCCGCATCGTAAGCCTCGCGATAGCGCGCGGCGTCGGCATAGGTCATCGCCGCTTCGCCGAGCATGTCGAACGAATGGGTAAGGCCTCTGGCGCGCTCGGGCTTGGCGCGTTTCAGCGCCTCTTCGATGGTGCGACCGAACACGAATTGCCCGCCCAGAATCTTCATCGCCTGCAAAGTCGCCTTGCGGATCACCGGCTCGCCCATGCGGTTCATCGCGCGTTTGAGCGTCGATCCCATGCCGCGTTGGTGGGCGTCGGGCTGTTCCAGAACCTCGCCTGTCAGCATCAGCGAAAATGTCGCGGCGTTGACGAAGGTCGAGGAACTCTCGCCCAGATGATCGCCCCACTCGATGGTTCCGATCTTGTCCTTGATCAGCGCGTCGGCGGTCTCGGCATCGGGCACCCGCAACAAAGCCTCGGCAAGGCACATCAGCGCGATGCCTTCATCGGTGTCGAGCCCGAATTGCTGAAGGAATGCGTCGATCCCGCTGGCCTTTTTGGAGCGTGCACCCTCGATCAGGTCAATCGCCAGCGCCGCCGCCGCATCGCTCACCTTGCGCGCGGGCACCGCCTGCTCGATCCGCTCGGCAATGCAGGCTTCTTCCTCGGCGCGATAGGCACGGCGCAACTCGCTGCGGTCGAGCATATGTGTGGTTGCGGGCGGTAGATCGGGGGTGGTCACGGGCAGTGTCTCTCCATCGCGCGAATCCGTTTCGGCAGCGATTTGGACCCGAAGCTCCGGTTTCGCAAGAGAAGCGGTCGCGCTTGATCAGACACGCACCGCTGGTTAGGCGAGGGCGATATTCGCGAAGGACCCAATCCGATGGCGCTATTCTGCTTTTATTGCCGCGACGGCGAGAACAACGACAAACTGCGCGAGGTCCATCTTGAGGCGCAGCGCGAATGGATGGCCGAGCATGACGAGAACTATCTCGCCGCAGGTCCGCTGACCAACAAGGACGGCGAATTTGTCGGATCGCTGCTGATTATCGAGGCCAAAGACGAAGCGGCAGCGCGCGCGACGGTGAACGATGATCCCTATCTGGTCGGCGGCGTATGGCAATCAATCCGCGTGGATCAGTTCCAGCCGGTGAAGGGACGATGGAAGGGAGGCCGGACATGAAGGCAGGCTCGAGAGGTGCAATCGCGGCCGCAATGATTGTCGCATTGGGCGGGTGTATGGAGCCGCTCCCTGTCGAAGGCTGGGAAAAGGCAAAAGACGGCAGCAGCGTCGCGATTGACGGCTCGCTTGGCTTTCGGTGCTGGGATGTGGACGCTGGTTATGATTGTTTGTTTGTCGAAGTGGTGGGCGATGGCAGTTCCGGGCCGGGTGCCGCGGATGTTTGGATCGAACGCGATGTGCGAAAAGCTTTGCCGCAGCATTGGGAGGACTACGAGGCCGGGCAAGGCTATCAGTGCTTTTTCGCATTCGGCATGATGGCCGAACAGATCCACAAGGACGGCTCCGAGGTCGAAGGGCACGATTTCCCTTACCCCGCAGAGGCAGCCTATTGGTCGCCCGAAAGGGTCGCAGAACTTCGCAAGGCCGGGTTGACCGGCGAAGACATCGAGTATTTCGACTGCCAATCCTACATGAACGTGCTGCTCAAGGGCGATATTTCCAATTTGAAAAGCGACAAGATCATTCAGCCGGAAAGCTGACGGCTCCAACTATTCTTCTGGCAGGCCCACAACCGCTATCCGCTTCCCGTCCGGGCTGACCGCGATCCGCGCCGCCGTTGCGATGCCGTGATCGGACAGGTCCGCAACTTTGTCCCACCTTTTGTCACCCTTGCGCCATTGATAGACGCCGTTGTCCTCGATCTGCAGGATCGCGCCATCGGAGGTCCATGTGTAATTGGCGTTCGTTCCCACAATTGGAGTGAGCGGGCGAACCGATTTGTCTTCTGGGTCAAACGCTTTGATCCAAACCTGCTCGTTTGTCTGACGGTGGACGAAGCTGAAATGGCTGGTCCCCGGGATCATGTGGGGCGTCGAGGGAACGGCATGGCCGGTGATGAAATGATAGGCCGGTTTGTCAGCATGCGTCAGCGCTACGTTAAAGCCGTAGCGTGACCAGTAGAGGATTTCGCCGGTCGCATGGTTGCGCGCAAAATAGCCGACGGGCTCGGGCACCCCAGCGGCCTTAAGCGCCCAAACCGGCTCATCGGGTTTGCTCCGATCAAGCTGCCAGATCGAATTGCTGCGCTCGAACACCATCGAAATCGTCTGATTATCGGGCGAAGGCGTGGGGGAGAATTCGGACTCGGGCGTGTTGGTGATGCGCGTGTGTGTCCCCGAAGCGATGTCATATTCCCAGATGTCGGTCTGGGTCCCGTCATCGCGCGAATAGAGGAAAGTGGCGCTGTCTTTGGTGAAAAAAGGCTGGTTGTCATAGCCCGCGCGGTTCGTGACATTCGCGCCGTTTGACAGCGCATCGTCGCTGGCGCTCGCGTCGTAGTCGAACAGGAAAATCTCGGTCTCGGGGAAGGCTGGCGGGGGTGCGTCCTCGCTTTGGTCCTGCGCATGTGCCGAGGCTGCCAGGGCTGCGCATCCGAATAGAGTCAGCATCGAACGGCGGAGTGTCATGGCAAATTCCTCGGAGCGACAGTCGTGCGAAGGATGATCAACTCAATCACCCAATACCGTCAACCCCTAGACCAACAACCGCCCCGCTACAGCATCCAGCTTCGCAATCGCTTCCGGCTCTCGCGCGTCGCGTGCGGTGATCACGGCTGTGTCGAGCACCGTGTCGATGGGCGAGGCTTTCCTTGTCTTCGGCAGGCCTTCAATAAAGTTCGTCACCGCCGCGCGCGCGAGTTTTGCGTTGGCCTGCATCTGATCCATCACTTGCGCGACATCGACCGCCTCGTCCTCTCGCCAGCAATCATAGTCTGTTGCCATCCCGATAAGCGCGTATGGCAGCTCTGCCTCGCGCGCCAGTTTCGCTTCGGGCATCGCGGTCATTCCGATGACGTCAGCGCCCCAGCTGCGATACATCGCGCTCTCGGCGCGGGTGGAGAATTGCGGGCCTTCCATCGCCAAATAGGTCGCGCCAACCGCGACTTTGCCTTTGGCCTTGGTGATGGCTTTGGCGGCATAGGTCGAAAGCCGCTGGCAAACCGGATCGGCCATTGAGACATGGGCCACAAAGCCGTTGCCGAAAAAGGTCGAAGGCCGCGCCACTGTGCGATCGATAAACTGCTCGACCACGGTGAAGCGGCCCGGCTCAATCTCTTCGCGCAAGGACCCCACCGCTGACACCGCAAGGATATCAGTGCACCCTGCGCGTTTGAGCACGTCGATATTGGCGCGCGAGTTCAACCCGCTCGGGCAGATCGGATGGCCCCGGCCATGGCGCGGGAGAAACCGCACTTTGACATCGCCGATGCGCCCACACAGCACCTCGTCCGAAGGCTCGCCCCATGGCGATTGTATCGCGATCCATTGCGCGTCTTCGAGCGCGTCGATGGCATACAGCCCCGACCCGCCAATGATCCCGATGCACCAATTTTTCGCCATGTCCGCGTGCTTCTCCAAGGACCGTATCAGCGTGTAAGCCCGTCGATTAACAAGCTGTCGGTAAAGAACCTCTTGATTAGGTCAGGTCGATCCGCTCGGGCAAGGCTTTGCGGATGAAGCCGTCTGCCTTGGCAAACGGCCCCGCAATGCTCGGGCGTGCCTGCATCCGGTCAAGGAAGGCGGCGAGTTTGGGCCAGCTGTCTAGCGGTGTTTCGGCCACCAGCGAGACCTGCATAAAGCAACACACAACCGAAATATCGGCAATCGACATCGCATCGCCCGCAAAGAATTCGCCATCGCCCAGCGCGCTTTCCAGATAGTCGAAAACCGGCGGCAGCTTGGTCACCCACCCCTCGCGTGCGGTTTCGAGGTCTGGTTCCTTGCCTTGCAACAAGGAGAAGAAAATCGGGCGGAAGATGCCGAGGCCCGCTGCGGGGGCGAGCACGGTGTCGGCATATTCCTCGATCATCAGCGCGCGGCCCAAAGCGTAGGCGTCCGTTGGATAGACCGCAGGCTCGGGATGCTTGCGCTCGATATAGGCGCAGATCGCGCTGGAATCGGCGATGGTGCCGGGCACGCCTTCGTCGCCAATCGTGCGGTCGCGCAGCACCGGAATGCGCTTCATCGGAGAGATTTCGAGAAACCAGTCCGGCATGGCCATGATGTTGACCGATTCCATATCAAACGCGACGCCTTTCTCGATAGCGACGGCCATGGCCTTACGCGCGAAAGGCGAGACTGGGCTGCCGTAGAGAACGAGATCATTGGGTGTGTCGGACATGGGTCGGGCTCCGGTTTGAAAATTGCTCTTGGCGACCCTGTTAGAGCGCGCGGCCCCTCGCACAAGGAGTCATTGCGTTTTCAGGTGCAACCCTCCATTTTGACCCCAGAAAGAAACGACTCCCCCCGATAATGAGAGAGGAACAGACAATCATGGTCACCCAGTACAAGAACCTGATCAACGGAGAGATGGTCGAGACCGGCGAATGGCTCGACGTGGTGAACCCCGCGAATGAAGAAGTGATCGGCCAGGTGCCGGCCTGCGGTGCGGACGATCTGGACAAGGCCGTGGCTGCGGCGCGCGCTGCGTTCAAGACTTGGAAGACGTCCAGCTTTGAAGAGCGTCAGGCCGCTTGCATGGCAATCTCGGGCGCGATCAAGGAAAACGCGGACGAGCTCTATCGCTTGCTGACCAGCGAACAGGGCAAACCGCACGCACAGGCAAAGGGCGAGATTTTCGGCGCGGCTGGCATTTCGGCGGCGCAGTCGACGCTGCAACTCGAAGAAGAGATCATTCAGGACGACGACACCCGCTTGCACCGTCACCGCCGCGTGCCGGTCGGTGTGGTTGGCGGCATCGTGCCGTGGAACTTCCCTGTGATGATGGCGATCCAGAAGATCGTCCCTGCCCTGATGGCGGGCTGCACCATTGTCCTCAAAACCTCGCCGTTTACGCCGCTGACGACATTGCGCGTGGCCGAGCTGATCGCGGACAAGGTTCCAGCAGGCACAGTCAACATCATCACCGGCGAAGACAGCCTCGGCCCGCTCATCACCGGCCACCCCGATATCGACAAGATCACCTTCACCGGATCGACCGCGACGGGCAAGAAGATCATGGAAGGCGCGAGCGCTGACCTGAAACGCATCACGCTGGAGCTGGGCGGCAATGACGCGTCAATCGTCCTGCCCGATGCCGACCCGAAAAAGGTCGCCGAACAGCTGTTTTGGTCGAGCTTCCAGAACGCCGGACAGGTCTGCATCGCGGCCAAACGGATCTATATCCACGAGGACATCTATGACGAGCTGAGCGCGGCTTTGGCCGATTATGCGAAGAACGTCGTGGTCGGCGATGGCAGCGAGCAAGGCACCGGCGTCGGTCCGATCCAGAACAAGAAACAATATGACCGCGTTCTCGAGCTGATCCAGGATGCAAAGGACAACGGCTACAAGTTCCTGACCGGCGGCGACAAGGACCCGTCGGGCACCGGATATTATGTGCCGATCACCATTCTCGACAACCCGCCGGAGGATGCGCGGATCGTGGCCGAGGAACAGTTCGGCCCGGTCATGCCGCTGATGAAATTCTCGACCGAGGACGAGGTGATCGAACGCGCCAACAATTCCGAATACGGCCTCGCCGGAGCGGTCTGGACCGGCGACCCTGACAAAGGTGTCGAGATCGCGGAGCGCATGGAAACCGGAACGGTGTGGATCAACGAGTTCATGCACCTGTCTCCTTTCGCGCCGTTTGGCGGACACAAGCAGTCCGGCTTTGGCGCGGAATACGGCAAGGAAGGCCTCAAAGAGTTCACCTATCCGCAGGTGATCACTGTGAAGAAGGACAATGTGGTCGCTTAAGGTCGTCGCGTAAATCCTGATGGGTGATGCGACACCTGACCAACTGATCGAAGGGCTGGCGCGCGTTTGTGCGCGTGCCGGCCTTTCTTCCCCTACCGACCTATCACGGCTGACCGGCGGCGCGACCATGGAAAGCTGGCGTTTTTCGTGCGCCATGAACGGGCAGCGCGAAGATTTCGTCCTTCGCCGCGCACCCTCGCTCGCCTTTATGAAAGACCGGCCATTTGGCCACGATGTCGAAGCGGCGGTGATCCGGGCCGCGTATGCCAAAGGTGTGACCGCGCCGGAAGTGGTGGCGGAGCTGGAGCCGGAGGACGGCATCGGCAGCGGCTTTGTGATGCGCGCTCTGCCGGGGACGCCGAACCCCAAGGAAATTCTGGAATTTGAAGGGGCCGATACGCTCCTGAAACAGGCGGCGCGCGATCTGGCTCGCATTCACACGATCAGGCCGGGCGATGTTCCGCAAGCGGTGCCAGTGATGGACTACCGCGCGGCGATTGCCGACCTGAAGGCGCAATTTGAGGAAGCGGGCGGCGACCGACCGATCATTGCGCTCGGCCTGAAATGGATGGAGGACAATTGTCCGTCGCAGACCCCTGAGCCGGTGCTCAATCACGGCGATTATCGCATGGGTAATCTGCTGGCCGAAGCGCCCGGAAAGCTCACCGGCGTGCTCGACTGGGAACTGGCGCATTTTGGCGACCGGCATGAGGATTTGGCGTTCGGCTGCATGGCCGTGTGGCGCTTCCACCGATATGACCGGCCCGCGCTGGGACTGGGGAGCCTTGAAGACTACTTCGCCGCCTATGAGGCCGAGGCGGGGGTGAGCGTGGACCGCGAGCGCTTCCGCTACTGGCTGATCCATCGCACCGTCTGGTGGGCGCTCGGCTGCCTGAAAATGGCGCAAATCTGGCGCAGCGGCGAGGACCGGATGCTGGAGCGGGTGGTGATTTCAAGGCGGACGAGCGAGCAGGAGTTGGACCTGCTTATGCTCCTGGAGGAGGATGCGCCGGAGGAGGAGCGGGCGAGAGCAGTCGAGTTGCCCGATATGTCGTGCACTTACGAAGGCGAAGCAAGCCAACAGGAAATGGCGGTTGCTGTTTCCGAATGGCTCGGAACGCTGAAACACAAGCTCAAAGGTCATGACCGTTTCCAGCTTGCTGTTGCCCGAAATGCCCTCGGCATGATTGCCAGAGAGTACGAATTGCTCCCTACTGAGAATGATTTGTTGCTTTCACGCGAAATCCTCGCAGGCAGGAAAACACTGGATACACCGGAGTTGCTCTCGGAGCTTCGAGCTTGCGCGCTTGAAAAGCTAAGCGCGGACGTCCCCAAGTACCCCGCCCTAGCCGCCGCACGGGACAAGTGGCTGTGATCCGGCTTGCTGCGAACGCAATAAGCCCGCGCCCGCCCGCCCCACGGCGGGCGCGATGCGCCCACCCGGGCGGACGCTTTGAGACGAAGCACTGATACTGACGAGGACACGTAAATGGACTTCGCAATTCCCGCCGATCTGCAGGCCTATCTCGACGAACTCGACGCCTTTATCGAGGCCGAGATCAAGCCGCTTGAGCAGCAGGACGACAACATCCGCTTTTTCGATCACCGCCGCGAGTGGGCGCGCACGGATTTCGAGGCGGGCGGATTGCCACGCGAGGAGTGGGAGGAATTGCTGCGCGAAGCCACGCGCCGCGCAGATGCTGCGGGGCATTGGCGTTTCTCCGCGCCCAAAGAGTATGGCGGCAAGGACGGCTCTAACCTCTGGATGGCAGTGATCCGCGAGCATTTTGCGCGGATGGGCCTTGGCCTGCACAATGACCTCCAGAACGAGCATTCGATCGTCGGCAACTTCCCCTTCGTCGCCATGTTCGACCAGTGGGGCACTGAGGAACAGAAGCAGGAGTTCATCACCGGCGGCTTCAACCGGGAGCGCCGCGTCGCCTTTGGCCTGACCGAGCCCGATCACGGCTCTGACGCCACCCATATGGAAACCCGCGCGGTCAGAGAGGCACGCGACGGTGTCGACGGTTGGTTGATCAATGGCGAGAAAATGTGGATCACCGGCATGCACGTCGCCACCCATTGCGCGATGTTTGCCCGCACTTCGGGCGAGGATGGCAAGGCCAGCGGCATCACCTGCTTCCTTGTCCCCAACCCCACCGAAGGGCTGGAAATCGAGGAGTGGATGTGGACCTTCAACATGCCCACCGATCACCCTCGCCTTTCGGTCAGGGACGTTTGGGTGCCCGACAGCGCGATCCTAGGCGTGGAAGGACGCGGTCTCGCGCTGGCGCAGAGCTTCGTTCATCAAAACCGCATCCGCCAGGCGGCATCGAGCTGCGGGGCGGCGATGTTCTGCATCGATGAGAGCGTCAGATACGCCCGCGAACGCAAGCCGTTCGGCGAGCCTCTGTCGAAGAACCAGGGCATCCAGTTCCCGCTGGTCGAGCTGGCGACGCAGGCGGAGATGCTGCGGCTGCTGATCTTCAAGACCGCGTGGGAGATGGACAATATGCCGCACGAGGAAATCGAGCGGACGATCTCGGACAAGGTCTCCATGTGCAATTACTGGGCGAACCGGCTGGTGTGCGAAGCCGCCGACCGTGCGATGCAGGTCCATGGCGGCATCGGCTATTCGCGGCACAAGCCTTTCGAGCATATCTATCGCCACCACCGCCGCTATCGCATCACCGAAGGCGCGGAAGAGATCCAGATGCGCAAGGTGGCGGCGTATCTGTTCGGCTATCTGGGGCCGAAGAAGGGCCAATTCGACCAATGACATTCGAGCGCCTCTAGCAATATACTTTCCCAGCGTTATTCTCCTGTTTCTAAGAGGGGAATGAATATGATACGTTGTTACATCGCGTCTTTGTTGATCGGGACTGCACTTGCCACGCCGGCCGTCGCGCTTGCGCGGGACGAGGACAAAGCCTGGGATGTCGAGGCCCCGAAGGGCGCGATCATCGAACAGGTTCCGATCAAGACCGATGAGGGCACCTGGATGGATGTCGATGTGGCCCCCGATGGCCGCTCGCTCGCCTTCAACGTGCTCGGCGATATCTACACCATGCCAATCACCGGCGGCACGCCGACGCGCATTGCCGAGGGGCTTTCGTGGGAGGTTCAGCCGCGCTTTTCACCCGACGGCAAGCGTATCGCCTTCACCTCGGACCGCGGCGGCGGCGACAATATCTGGGTGATGAACACCGATGGTTCGGACAAGCGTCAGGTGACCAAAGAGAGCTTCCGCCTGATCAATCAGCCGACGTGGTCGCCCGATGGCGAATATATCGCCGCGAAGAAGCACTTCACCACGCAGCGTTCAGCGGGGACCGGGGAAATCTGGCTCTATCACGTGTCCGGCGGGGGCGGTGTGCAGGTTGTGAAGCGCGCCAATGAAAGCCTGCAAAAAGAGCTCGGCGAGCCGATGTTCGCGCCCGATGGCAGCGCGATTTATTACACCCGCAACACGACGAGCGGGAACACCTTTATCTATGCGCAGGATTCCCAGACCGGCATTTTCGCGATTGAAAAGCACGACCTTGCCACAGGCGAAGTAACCACTGCGGTCGAGGGCTATGGCGGGGCAGTGCGCGCTGCCCCTTCGCCCGATGGCAAAGAGCTCGCTTTCGTCCGTCGTGACAAGGACACCTCGCAGCTGTGGGTGAAGGAGATCAACAGCGGCAAAGAACGCATGATCTACGACGCGCTCGATCTTGATATGCAAGAGACATGGGCCGTGCACGGCGTCTATCCGAACATGGACTGGATGCCCGACAGCAGCGCTATCGTCTTCTGGTCTGGCGGGAAGATCAACCGGATCAACCGTGACGGAACTGGCTTTGCGAACATCCCGTTTCGCATCGACGACACGCGCGGGATCGCCGACGCGCCGCATCCTGTGATCGACGTCGCGCCCGAGCGTTTTGTTACGACCATGCCGAAATACGCGGTGATGAGCCCTGATGGCAGCCGACTCGTGTTCGAAAGCCTTGGCCGTCTGCACACGAAATCGGCGCGCGGCCGCGATGCGCCTCGCCCGATGACCGGAGCATCAAACGCGGTGGAGGCATGGCCTGCCTTTAGCCGTGACGGCAGCAAGCTCGCTTTTATCCGCTGGACTGATGACGATCTGGGCCAGATTGTCGTTGGCGGAGCGAATGGGAACGGCGGCACAGCCATCACGCCAGAGCCAGGCCATTATGCGAAACCCGCCTTCTCTCCCGATGGCAGCATGATCGCCTATGAGCGGCGCTCGGGCGGATATCTGACATCACCCAATTATTCGGAGAACACCGGGATTTACGTGATCCCGGCGGGAGGCGGCGAACCCAAGCGCGTGGCGCGCAGCGGTTCCAACCCGCAATTCGCTGCGGATGGTGATCGCATCTTCATGACCAGCTTCGAAGGCGGAATGCTGGCGCTGAT
The DNA here is from genome assembly GCA_039025455.1 of Pseudomonadota bacterium. GTDB lineage: Bacteria > Pseudomonadota > Alphaproteobacteria > Sphingomonadales > Sphingomonadaceae > Erythrobacter. Next base: position 17,066 of record JBCCOF010000008.1, read on the forward strand.
CTCGACCGATCTGAATGGAGAGGCCAAGCGCGTGCACGCCACCGGCGATCTGGCCAATGATTTCCGCGTTTCGCCCGATGGCAAAACCATCGCCTTTCGCCAGAACTACGAAGTCTTTGCCATGCCGCTTTTGCCGGGTGGCAAGCCGGTCAATGTAACCGAAAAGGGCGGCCCACTGCCGGTTACCAAAGTGTCTTCGGGCGGCGCAGAATATATGGGTTTCGCGCGCGGGGGTGAAACCTTGTTCTGGTCTATCGGCTCGCAATTGAAGAGCGTCCAGATCGCCGACCTGTTCCGCGATGCGCCCAAGGGCATGGATGATGAAGGCGAAGGCTTCACCCCGCCCGAAACCGGCATTTCAATGGCGATGACGGTCACAGCGGACAAGCCGAGCGGGATGGTCGTCATCACCGGTGCCAAGATCCTGACCATGGCCGCTGACCTCGAAACCGAAGACGCTGGCGTAATTGAAAACGGCGTGATCGTGATCGACGGAGACCGGATAAAAGCCATTGGAGCTGCAGGCACCGTGCCTCTCCCCTCCGGAGCAACGATGATCGATGCCAGTGGCAAGGTCATTATGCCGGGCCTCGTCGATGCCCATGCGCATGGGCCGCAGGGGACAGGTGACCTGATCCCGCAACAAAACTGGCGGTTGATTCAGGATCTGGCGATGGGTGTCACGACGATGCATGACCCGTCCAACGATGCGAGCCAGTTCTTCGCAGCCGCCGAACGGCAACGCGCCGGCACATTGCTCGGCCCGCGGCTCTTTTCAACCGGCGAGATCATTTACGGAGCAAAGGCGCCCAGCGTTTATGCCCGAATTGACAGCTACGAAGACGCGCTTGCCCATGTCCGCCGGATCAAGGCGCAAGGCGGTATTTCGGTCAAGAATTACAACCAGCCACGCCGTGAACAGCGCCAGATGGTGGCGCGTGCTGCTGTTGAAGAAGGCATGATGACAGCGGCCGAGGGTGGTTCGCTGTTCGGCATGGACCTGAACCTGATTGCGGACGGTAACTCGACGCTTGAGCACAATATTCCGGGCGATGTGCTCTATGAAGATGTGCTGCAATTCTTCGGCCAGTCGAACACCAATTACACGCCAACGCTCAATGTCACCTATGGCGGGCTTGCAGGCGATCCCTATTGGCGTCAGGCGACAGATGTGTGGAAGCACCCGCTGATGGTGCACACGCCGCCCAAGATCCTGCTGGCCCAAAGCGGTCGGCGGACGAAAGCGCCGGATTGGGCTTTTGTTGACGACAATGCAGCGCGCGAAGCGAAGAAGCTGGCGGATCGTGGGGTGAAGGTTTCAATCGGTGCCCATGGCCAACAGCCGGGTGTGGATGCGCATTGGGAAATCTGGAGCTTTGCACGCGGCGGAATGAGCGCGGTTCAGGCGTTGAAGGCCGCCACGATCGCTCCGGCCCAATCGCTGGGTATGGACAAGGATGTCGGCAGTCTTGAAGTGGGTAAACTCGCCGATCTTCTGGTGCTGAATGCCGATCCCAGCGCGAACATTCGTGACACCGACAAGATCGAGCAGGTGATGCTCGGCGGTCGGTTGTATGATGCGAAGACGATGAACGAAGTTGCCACCGGCAATTTCAAGCGCCGAGCGTATTGGTGGGAAGGCGCGAACGCCACAGGCGCAGGCGGTTCGGAAGCGGCCACGCATGCCGGCTATTCGCATGAGGATGCGAGCATCGGTAACCAGTAACGCCAGCTAGGCTATCTCGCTCTCCAGCGCCGCGCGCAGGTCCTTCAGGGCCTTCGCTCGCAGCTGGTGCACGCGCGGCACGCTCACTTCGAGCACGGCGGCGATCTCGGTCAGGTTCATTTCCTCGACGAAGAACAGTTGCAGCACCAGCTTAAGGCGGTCGGGCAGTTCGGCCATCGCGCGGACCAAGCGGTCGCGGTCTTCCGAGGCGCATAGGGTCTCGAACGGGTCCGGTTCTTCGGCGGCGAAGGCGGTGTTGGCGTCGTCATATTCTTCGCTGATCGAGGTGAGCGTGACGCCAGAGGCTTCGATTTCGAGCAATTCGCCATCGCTGATATGCATCGCCTGCGCGATTTCGCTGCGGCTAGGCTCTTGTCCGGTTTCCTGCCGCAATTGGTCGAGCGTCTGTTCGTATATCGTGCGTTTCTTGCGCGCCGTTCGGGTGTCGTTGGCGAGCTTTCGCACCGTGTCGAGCATTGCGCCGCGCACGCGGATCTTGGCATAGGCAGCAAAGCCGTCCTCGCCCGGGCCATTGTGCCGCTGCGCGCACTCGGTCAGAGCGACGATCCCGGCCTGGATCAGGTCTTCAACCTCCAGCCCTTCGCGCCCCATGCCATAAATATGCCACGCCGCGCGGCGAACCAGCGGGAGAAACCGGCGAACGCGGTCTTCCACTTCGGCGCGCGTCGCGCTGCCATAGCCGGCGGCGCTGTCGAATGCGGATTGATCATGCTTCATGCTGCGATCAGTTCCTCTTCCGTCGGGGTGATTTCGCTTTGGGCTGAACCCTCCAAGCCTTCAGCCGCGCCGATCACGCCGACCACTTCGACTGCCTGCGTGGCGGGCAGTTCGTTGATCGAAAGTACGAGGCAGCGGCTGGCGCGCTGTTTGAGCAAGCTGGCGAGCGCGCGCCGCGCCGGTGGCTGCACGATCAGCGCAATCGCGGAGTCTTGCGCGTCTATGATTTCAGTGATCCGCCGCGAGATCATCGCGCTGCAATCCGGCTCGATCAGCGGTTGGCCGGTGGCCGGATCGCTCATCCCGCCAAGGATCGAGCTTTCCAGTCCCGCATCGAGCGTAGCGACTTTGAGCGGCTCACCCGGAGCGCAAACCCGCGCCACCAGACGCGCGCCGTGGTCAGTCCGAACCGCGTCGATCAGCGCGTCGAATTCCTGCGTCTTTTGCAATGCCAGAGCGAGGCTGGTGAAGATCGGCTGCGGGTGCGCAAGGCCGATCCCGTCGGCGATCAGCGCGCGCAGAATGCGGGTCATGGCGGCGAGCGAAAGTGGCTCGGGATGGACCGCATCCACCAGAGCGGGGGCGCGGTCCTTGAGCGCGTCGAGCAGCTCGCGCACTTCCTCGGGGCCAAGCAATTGGTCGCTGTGAGAGAGCAATACCTGATTGGCGTGGGTGGCGATGACCGTGCTGGGGTCAACCGCCAGAAAACCCTCGGCGACAGCATGGTCGCGCGCGGACGGGTCTATCCACAACGCCGGGCAGTCGAAGCTCGGATCGCGGGTTGCTTCGCCGGTCAAGCCGTGGCCGGTCTGCACATCTCCGGTGTCAATCGCGAGCAGCTTGTTCGCGCGCGCGCTCCCCTTGGCCAGGGTCACGCCGCCTAGAATGATCGCATAATCCGTCGCGCCCGCATCGAGCGAATCGCGAATGCGGAACTGCGGCAGGACAAAGCCGAGATCGCGTGAAATCTGTTTGCGGATGCCGGTGATGCGGGTGAGCAGCGGTGCGCCCTTAGCCTCGTCAACCAGATGGACGAGGCCATATCCCATCTCGATAGTGACCAAGGTCTGATCCGAGACATCGGACAGCTCGATCCGGTCAGGCGGAACCTCGTCTTCCACCGGTTCGACCGGCGCAGGTTTGGCGGCGTTTCGGCGAAGCGCCCACCAGATCGTCGCGGCGATGATCGTTGCGGGGATGAAGATCGATTGCGGCATCGCCGGGACCATGCCGATCCCGCCAAGGACAAGCGCCACGGGAAGCCAGCCGCGCGGGTCCGAAAACTGTCCGCCGATTTGCCCTGTCAGATCGCGCTTGTCCGAAACGCGGGTTACAATCGCGGCGGCTGCGATGGAGAGCAGCAAGGCCGGGACCTGCGCGACCAGAGCATCGCCGACCGCGAGCGTGATATAAAGCTCGCCCGCCTGCGCCGCCGTCAGCCCGTGGCTGATCATGCCCAGCGCAAAACCTGCAATCACATTGACGCCAAGGATCAAAAGCGCCGCAATCGCATCGCCTTTGACGAACTTCGAAGCACCATCCATCGAACCGTAGAAATCCGCTTCCACGGTCACAGTGGCGCGGCGCTCGCGCGCTTCCTCTGCCGTGATCAGGCCCGCTGCGATATCGGCATCGATGGCCATCTGTTTGCCGGGCAAGGCATCGAGCACGAAACGCGCCGAGACTTCGGAAACGCGGCCCGCGCCCTTGGTGATCACGATCATATTGATGATCAGCAGGATCGCGAAAACGAACAAGCCGACTGCGAAATTGCCGCCGACCAGAAACTGGCCGAAGCTGTTGATGATCTCGCCCGCCGAAGCGCCGCCCTCATGCCCCCTGACCAGCACCACGCGGGTCGAGGCGACATTCAATGCGAGGCGCAGCAAGGTCGCGAACAGCAGGACCGAGGGGAAGGACGAGAAATCGAGCGGCTGGCGCGCATTCAGCGCCACCATCAGCACCGCAAAGGCAATCGCGATGTTCAGCACGAAGAAGATATCGAGCATGACAGTCGGGATCGGCAGCACCATCAGCGCAAACAGCGCGAAAATGCCAATCGGCAAAACCATCGCGACGGGTGCTCCGCGCAAGGCGTCTTTCATCGAAAAAGTGGTCACAGGCCGAGTGCTTTCAATTGTTCATAGGCGCGGCGCACTTGCGCGCTGCCTTCTGGTGAGCTGAGCGATGCAAGGCCGTTTTCGCCAAAGGTCGCGCTAAGGACGCTCGACATGGGCGGGCGCGGGCTGGATGGGCCGGATGACAGCGCTGGCGGCAATCCGACCGAACCGCTTGTGACGGGGCGCGTCCGGCTCGCAACAATACCCGGCGCAGTGCCGAGCGGGGTGTAGGGCATGGGGGTGGAGAGCGCTGGAGCGATTCCGGCGGGCATACCATCCGGCAGGCCTTCGATTGCCCCGTGGCCTGCGCGGGCCAATGCCCTTTGCATCTTGCCGTCGATCACTTCCATCACGCCAGCAAGGCTGCGCGGTGCACCGCCGGGTTCGTAGAAGATCGAGCGATTGGCGGCCGCGGGTTTGCGAAACAGGGCGGCGGCGGATTGGTTTGGGTCCTGCGCCAATAGCGACAGAAACCGCCCCGCGCCGCCTGCGCCAAGGAAATGCGCGAGGTAAAGCTCGCCGTGATCGGGTTGGCGTCCAAGGATCGGGGTGAGGTGCGCGCGATTGTCCTCGGCAAGGCCCGCCGCCATCAGCGATGCGACCTGCGGATCGTTGCGCAGCGCAAGGATTGCCTGACGCTGGCCGCTATCGGCGACATAGGCCTGACCATTGCGTGAGGTGCTGATTTGCGAAGCGAGATTGCCAAGCCCGAAGCGGTTCCCGTGCCGCTGCATGGTGCCAAGCCACGTGCTCTCGATAAACTGGAACAGACCCGTCGCGCTTGACGTGCGCGCCTTGGCGGTCGGGTTCATTGCCGATTCGACCTCGGCTTGTGCAAGAAGGTAATCGAAGTCGACGCTGGTTTGCTGCGCTGCACTGGCGATTGCTTGCTTGACCGGCTGCGGGCGTTCGACACGCGTCACCACGCGGGCGGTGTCGCCTTGTGGTGGGACGGGGTACGGGGTCGTCGGATAGCTCATCATTGGCCCATTGCTGCGGTGCGCCGTTCAACGGGCGCTCACGCAGGCGGGCTGCAATTGGCGTGCCAAGACGCGATTTTGGGCGAGTGGTTAGGCCTGTGCGTGAGCCAGACGCACGGGCGTATAGGTCGGGCGCACACCGCCCAAGGCCTCAAGCCTCGTGGTCACATTCGCCGCGAGCAGGTTGCGCACGCGGCGGTTGACGTCGTTAAGCTGCTGCGCGGTCTCGGCCAGCGCGCGCGCTTCGTTGTCGAGGGCTTCGGGGCCAATCGGCGTCAATGCGTCACAAAGGCTCTCTTTTGCCATGGTGCAAGCCGTCAAGGCGTCCGCATCCAGCCCGGCAAGCGCTTGCCGTTCGTCTTGCAGGACGGCAATCATCTGCCGCAGATTGCCGGATAGATCGCAAGGTCTTTGACCGGACATTGGCGTATCTTCATTCATTCGCGTTGCGCTCACTTGATCATTCCGAAGCCGACCCGTGCGGCAATCATTGCGTCAGCAATCTTTGCAGGGACCAACGGATAGGTTCCATCGCGCAGGGCCTCGCGGATTTCGGCCACGCGGTTGTCGTCCACCGGGGGCTGGCTTGCGTTGACTGCATCGCCGACTTCGATTGCGACGCCGGGCCGATTAGCCTGTGCGGGGGTGCTAGTAACGGACGCAGGGCTGCGAGTTTCGACCTGCGCACGATCGCTTTCGGAAAGCGCACGAGCGGGGCTGGCTCCCTGCAATTTGCTCAGTTCGATAGAGGGCATGATGCGTCTCCGGTTAGATTCCTAAACACCAGAACGGCAGGTGTAGGGAGGGATTAAGGGGCTTTAAGATATTTTGTTCAACTAGCGGGAATGACCGCGAGCCCCGGGCGCTCGATCCGCGCGCTTACGGGGTCGGGTTTGCGCCCATTGCGCCCCGGTTTGCCAACGCGCACGCCGATCCAGTCGCCAATCGCGCCGTTTTCCATCGCTTCGCCCGATTGCTGAACTGTGAAGCCTCGCCCGCGTACGACCACGGTGATCGGATCGCCGCGTTTGACCACGCGCTGTGGCGCGGCTGCCGTGGGTGCAGGGCGGGTGGCGATGAAGATGCGCCATCCGCCTGCATCGGGGCATTCCACGCGCACGGTGCTTTTCGAGGTCCCGTGCCACGCCGCGCTGAGCGGCTGCGTGCAATGCGCCAGTCGAAGGCGTTGATCTGCCGGCACACGCGCGCCACCAACCTCGCCGATATTTGCGCCGGTGAATTCTGCAACAGTCCGATCGATCAGGCGCGGATCAATATAGCTGCCTGCCTGCGCTCCCGTGCGTGCTGAATTGCCTGCTTCGGCAACCGGAGCGCAAAAGGGTAGAACCATGAACATGGCCATGGGGGCAAAACCCAAGCCTTTTGTAATGAAGTGCATCGCAATGCTCCTGCTTGTGTGCGTCGCGCACAGCAAAGCAATAGCCGTGCCAAGCAAGCTGCGATCACACCCTAGGTGAAATCCGAGGGGGGCTGCGCAGGCCGACATTCACGACAATTGCATAAAGCGGCAACATTCAAATGCATGCGCGTGCGTTGCCCGCGGTGCTCGAAAGCCCGAAGGGACGGACACGATGCCATATTCTTCAAGAACGCGCCGCCTGCGCTATCGCGACCCTGTGCAGCAAGGCGCGCCCAACGCGCCGACTGCATCGAACAGCAATCCGCGCAAAGATGATTCACGAACAGAATTGCTCGACCGGATCAGCGCGTTCATCACCAAGCATGACCTGAAAGTCACCGGTGGCAACCTCGGGATTGTTTGCAACGCATTAAGCGGCGCGAGCACCGAATTGTCCGAGACCATGAGCAAGCGTGAAGCATCGGGCGAGCCGATTGATCAGCGTTGGCTGGATACGATCGCGCGGCTGGATCCGGAAACCAATGCCCGCATGATCGAATTGGAGAAACTCTCCGACCAGCTTGAATATTCTCTCATGCGGTTTGCTCAGACGACCAAGTCCGCGCATGATCAGACCAGCGACGGGCGGGAGGCCTTGGGCGCACATATCAAAGAGGTAGAGAACTCCGCCGCATCGGGAGATGGCGCAGGCGATCTGTCGCGCGTGATTGATCTGTCGCGGGTGATGATCGAGCGGATTGAAGAAGTCGAATCCGCGATGGAGCGCAGTCAGGAAGAAACCAATCAGCTGCGCGAAAACCTCGCCAAGGCGCGTTTGGAGGCGGACGTCGATCACCTCACTCGCTTGCCCAATCGCCGGGCGTTCGAGCGCCGGTTCGCATCGGCCTCGACTGAAGCGCGAGCCAAGGATGAGCCGCTGTGCGTTGCCTTTTGTGATATCGACCACTTCAAGGCGGTCAATGACACACACGGCCACGACGCAGGCGACCGCATTCTTGTTGCCGTAGCAGGCACGCTCAACGAAATTGCCAGCGACCAGTGCTTCGTCGCTCGCCATGGCGGGGAGGAGTTTGTCCTCTTGTTCTATGGCTTTGACAAAGACGCCGCGTGGCGCAAGCTGGACGGGGTTCGCCGTGTCATGTCGCATCGCCAGTTGATGAACCGCGACACGGGCAAGCCATTCGGCAAGGTCACTTTTTCGGGCGGCGTTGCCGAAGTCACCGAAGATGCAGATAGCCGCAGCGCGCTCGCTCGCGCGGACGCTGCGCTGTATCAAGCCAAAGAAGAAGGCCGTAACCGGATCGTCTCTGTCTGAGCGGCTCCGAAAGTATCAAGCGAATTTATTGCGGCTCGTCGAAGCCGAGGCTGGCATAAAGGTCGCTTGCTTCGCCTTCGCGAAGAACAACTTTCACTGCCATTCCGGTCGAGCGCGCCGGGCCAGCAAGTGCCTGCGCGCGCTCCCACATCTCCTCCCCTGCACCAGCGCGATGCGTGGCCACAATCGTCAGTGTCATGCGCGGATCGGGTGATTGCTGTTCAAGCCACTCGTCAATATCCGGAGCGCCTTCGCCGGGGCGATAGAGCGCCTGAATCGGCACAATGGCGGGCAGTTCGGGGTCGCTTTCACTCTCTTCGCGAAACTCGGCGTCTTCATTGACGGCCAGCATCGCGACCAGAAACAGGATCAACGCGAGATCGGCAAGGATCATCTGCCAAGCTGCCGGGGTGCGGATGGAAAGCATCGCTGCCCGCCTCACGCAACATCGCGGATGCGCGGCACGGGCACAATGCGATTGGCATTGCTATCAGGTTCGGCGCGAAGATGTTGGTCGATCCAGTTGCTCAAGTGTTCGCGCTCTGCCTCTTCGCGCTCGCCCTTGCGCTCGATAGCCTGACCAATCGGAAGGCACACCAGATGCGCGACCAACACACCGTAGAGGGTCGAAAGCACAGCAGTGCCGATTGCAGCCAATGTCCCTTGCGCCGCGCCCCCGGCATCCGAGACCATTTGCGTGATCGCAAACAAAGTGCCGACAAGACCGAAGACCGGGGCAAGCTCGCCCGCATATTCGAATGTGCGCACTGCCTGTGCCCGTTTGGCCTCGCGCATAGCGCGTTCGGCGCGGCGCACCTGATGGAAGGCATCGAGCGAAGTGTGGCGGATAAAGGCCTTGATTGCGCGCGCCAGAGACGGGTCTGGCGGCATTGGAACGTCTGCACAAAGTGGACCGTCCCGATCCACCGCCGAAGCCGTGCGGGCAAGGGCAACACGATTGGCGTCAGCGTCAAACGAGCTTCCACCCAAGCGAACGAAGGCTCCTCCAGCTGCTTTTAGGTCAGTCCAACCCGCGCGCGCGGCTGTCGCGAGCGCGGTGCCCGCGATCACAATCGCGAACGCACTCGGGTCAAAGAGCTGCGCCAATGTGCTCATTACCTGTCAATCGCTCCTGCCCTTGCATGCCACGGTGTTAGGACGGGTGCGCGCGCGGAAGATTAAGCGCAGCGGGCGTATTTGGCACCGATTTGCCATTTTGCGGCAAGCGCTTGCCGATCCGGGCGTTATCCGCCGGAGCAATCGCGCGGATTCACAGGGCGACGGCCCTTTTTGGCGGGGTTTGGCACGCAATCTGCAAAGCGCCTCGGGTCAATACGTAAACCGATTTCCCAAAGGCCCGCTAACGCCATGACTGATCGCATCTTTGGAATTCACGCCGCCGCGCTTGAACTGCGTTCGCAGCGCATGGGCGTGCTCGCTTCGAACATCGCCAATGCCGCAACGCCGGGCTTTAAGGCGCGCGACATCGATTTCAACGCAGCGCTTAACGCGAAGCTCGAAGGCGGCATGGCGAACGCCAGCCCCGACGCGCACATGGTCTACAAAACCCCGACCATGCCCTCGCTTGACGGCAACACGGTGGAGCTGGGCCGCGAACAGGTCGCCTTTGCCGAAAACGCCATCGCCTACTCGGCCACGCTCAGCTTCGTGCAGGGCAAGGTCAACACCATCACGCGCGCGCTGAAGGGTGAATGACGATGCCCGACAATCGCCCCATGACCCTGTTCTCGATGACCCAAAACGCGATGTCCGCGCAGTTGGTCCGCATGAACGCGGCCACGTCGAACCTCGCCAATGCCGGGTCGGTCTCCACCACCGAGGATGGAGCCTATCGCCCGCTGCGGACCGTTTTTGTGAGCGAGCTTGACCGCGCCTCCGGCCTTTCGGCTGTGCGCGCAGACGGGCTGACCCGCGAAACCGCCGCGCCGACCAAGCGCTACGACCCCGGCCATCCGCTCGCCGATCCGGAGGGCTTCGTGTTCGAATCCCCCGTCGATGAAGCCGCCGAGATGGTCGAGATCATGGAAAGCGCGCGGCAATACCAAAACCTCGTCCAGGCGCTGACGACGGCGAAGCAGCTGATGCTGGAAACCCTCAGGAGCAAATAGCCATGAATATCAACACACCAACGATCACGACGCCGGGTCTTCAGGAGACGCTTGACCAGATCAATGCGCCTTCGACCATCGTGCGCCAAAGCGCGGCGGCCTCGCTCGATTCCGCAGATTTTCTGCGCCTGATGACAGTGCAGCTTGCGAATCAGGACCCGCTTGAGCCGCAGAGCAACGAGGAAATGCTGGCGCAGCTTGCGCAATTCTCGACGCTCGAAGCCTCCACCGCGAGCACCGGCACTCTCAGCGATATTTCGGACAAGCTCGATGCTTTGATCGAAGCGCAAAACGCCGCCGCCGCTGCCGCGAAGGAAGCCGCCGATGCGTCACAGGCCGCGCTCGAAGCCCTCACCTGATCCTCCAAACCTTAACCCCCGAAAAGGAACTTCTCCCATGTCATTCTTCACTTCGCTTGGCGGTATGAAAAACGCCGAAACCGACCTCAGCGTGATCTCGAACAATATTGCCAACGCCGAAACAGCGGGCTTCAAGAAGAGCACCGCCCAGTTCAGCGATCTCGTCGCCAGCGGCTCTGCAACCGACCCGCGCCGTACCCCGGGCATCGGCGCCGCTGTTGCTTCGATCAATCAGGATTTCTCGCTCGGCCCGATCGAGCAAACCGGACGCAGTCTCGACGTCTCAATCAATGGCGGCGGCTTTTTCGCCACCTCCGATCCGATCTCGGGCGATCTGAACTTTACCCGCAATGGCAGCTTCAACATTGATGCGACCGGCGCACTGCAAGACGCGTTCGGCAATCTGGTTCAGGCCTTTCCGGTGGATGCCAATGGTGTCGCCACGTCGACCACGCCCGCAAACGCTTTAGTCCCACCTGCAAACGCCGCCAACTCGTCTCTCGCAAGCGTTTCGATCGATAGCGATGGTCTGGTGAGTGCCGCCTATGCCGACGGTTCAATCCAGCCAGTCGCAAAGATCGCGCTCGCGAGCTTCCCTGCCGCAAACGGCCTGCGCTCTATTGGACAGACCCAGTGGGAAGCCACCGGCGATTCCGGCCCGGCAGAATATGGTAATCCGGGAGTGGGCAACTTTGGTGACCTGCTGAGCGGAACGCTTGAACGCTCGAATGTCGATCTGGCCGAGGAAATGGTCGCTCTGCTGACCGCCCAGCGTAACTTCCAGGCGAACGCCCGGGCAATCGATACCGCCACCGCGATCTCTCAGACCGTTCTGAACCTTCAGCGGTAATTGAACGCGAGCTCTGATCCATGGACCGCATGATCTACACCGCCCTGACCGGCATGAACGCCGCGATGGACCGCCAGCGCGCGACCGCGAACAACCTCGCCAACGCCTCCACACCGGGGTTTCGGCAAGAGGTGTTCTCGGTCACGCCGGCGACCTTGCGCGACGGCTCGCTCGAAGCGCGGGCCGTCGCGCGCGGGGCGGTTCGCGGTGCGGATCTGGCCGGAGCCAAGGTCAATCCGACCGGGCGCGCGCTCGATATTGCGGTGCGCGACAAGGCTCTGATCGCGTTTCAAGCACCGGGCGGCGGCGAGATTTACTCGCGTCGCGGCGATTTGCGCATCGGTCCATCGGGCTTGCTCGAAAATGGCGAAAACCTGCCAGTCATGGGCGAGCGCGGACCGGTCAGTGTGCCCGCCGGGTTCGACATCAGCATCGCCGAGGATGGCACCATCTTGGCGCTCGATCCTGCTGCGCCCGACGAACCCGCTCAGGTGCTCGACAAAATCAAGCTGGTCTCGCCCGAGGGTAGCCGCGTGATCAAGGGGATCGACAGCTTTCTTAAGGTGCCCGGGGGCGGCGTTTTGCCACCCGATCCCACAGCGCGAGTGACCAGCGGCGCGCTTGAATCCTCCAATGTCGAAACCGCGCAAACGCTGGTCGACATGATTGAGGCCCAGCGCGCCTTTGAACAGCGCGTCAAGATTATCCAGACCGCCGGCGAACTCGATGAAGTCGGCGCCAGCCTGATGTCGCTGCGCTGATAGCTCAACCAAAGGACACCAATAAATGCCCACTTCCGCCCTTCACGTCGCCCGCACCGGGCTTGAGGCACAGGATGCGCGCATGCGCGTCATCGCCAACAACCTCGCCAATATCGGCACCACCGGGTTCAAGCGCGACCGCGCCGATTTCGCGACGCTCGCCTATCAGGAACAGCGCGTGGCCGGTGCGCAATCGACCAACCAGACTGCCTATGCAGTCGGCCTCAATCTGGGGACAGGTGTGCAGGTGCTCGGCACCAGCCGGATCGATTCCCAAGGCACGCTCAACACCACCGACAATGCGCTCGATCTGGCGCTTGATGGTCCCGGTTTCTTTCAGGTCGAACTGCCACCGGGCGGCCAGATCGCCTTCACCCGCGATGGCAATTTCACGCTTTCGCCAGAGGGGCAGCTGATTACGTCTCAGGGCTATGCAGTGACCCCGCCAGTGCAGATCCCGCAGGGCGCGCAAAGCGTCTCTATCGCGCCCGATGGCACTGTCAGCGCAACCGCCAATGACGGCAGCAATGTGCAAGTCGGGCAGCTTACCATTGCGAGCTTTGTCAATCCGGCAGGTCTTCGCGCCATCGGTGACAACTTCCTTGTCGAAACCCCTGCCAGCGGCGTCGCCGATATCGGTGCCGCAGGCCAAAATGGTCGCGGTCAGGTGCGCCAAGGGATGCTCGAAGCATCCAACGTCAATGTCGTCGAGGAGCTGGTCGAAATGATCGAAGCCCAGCGCGCCTATGAAATCAATTCCAAGATGGTGAGCGCGGTCGACGAGATGCTGCGCAACGCCAACCAGACGCTTTGAGGAGCACTCCGATTATGTTTCTTCGCCCGATTTTCGCCGCTTCATCCGCGCTGGCGCTTTCCGCCTGCATGGGGATGGGCAACAAGCCCGCCACCGGCTTCACCGCGCCGCCCCCGCCTGTCGCTCAAGCCCTTGCGCCTGCGCCCGAGACCAAGGTCGAAACCGGCTCGATCTTTCAGGCCAGCCAAGGCTATTCCGGCCTTGTCACCGGCACTCGCGCCCGCGCGCTTGGCGATATGGTCACCATTGTGCTGGTCGAGAACACCAGCACCTCCAAAAGCGCCTCGGGCGATACCAATCGCGATGGCAATCTCGGCATCACCCCGCCGAGCGAAGGGTTGCTCAGCTTCCTCAATCCCAACGCGCTTAACCTTTCCAGCCAGGGGTCGTTCTCTGGTGGAGGCAATGCTGCACAGCAAAGCCAGCTCAACGGGACCGTCGCGGTCACGATCGCCAAACTCTATCCCAATGGAACCGCCGAAGTGGTTGGAGAAAAGCAGATGTCGCTCAGTCAGGGAGACGAATGGGTCCAGTTTTCTGGCCGCATCCGGCTGATCGATATCGACGTCAACAACCAGCTCGCAAGTTCGCGGGTGGCCAATGCGCGGATGATCTATTCGGGCAAAGGCGCGGTGCAACAGGCGAGCCGGCCGGGTTGGCTCTCGCGCTTCTTCAACTTCATTTCACCGTTCTGAGGCCGGGGAGGATCATATGACATATTCTCTCAAATCTCAGGCTCTCAGGCCTCTGACTTTCAGATGGTTGGCTTTGATGCTCGCGCTGTTCGCGGCCTGCCTGCCTGTGACCGCTTCGGCAGAGCGCATTCGCGATCTCGGCGAGTTCGAGGGGCTGCGATCCAACCAGCTTACAGGCTATGGCATCGTCGTCGGCTTGCAGGGCACGGGCGATGACAACCTCGCCTATGTCACCGAAGCTATGCGCGGGGTTTCCGGCAGGCTCGGGCTGCAATTGCCGCCGGGTGTGAACCCGAATCTGCGCAACGCTGCCGCTGTTATTGTCACCGCCGACCTGCCCGCTTTTGCAAAGCCGGGGCAGCGGATCGACATTACCGTTTCGACCATCGGACAGGCGCGCTCGCTGCGCGGCGGGTCTTTGGTGCTCGCACCGCTTTATGGCGCGGATGGCCAGATCTACGCGATGGCGCAGGGCAATGTCGCCGTGGGCGGATTGGGCGTTTCGGGCCGCGATGGCTCGCAATTGAGCGTTAATGTCGCAACCGTTGGCCGGATTGCCGACGGGGCCAGCGTTGAGCGCGCCGTCGCCACCGGTTTCGACCGCGAAGGCACTTTGCGCTTTAACCTGCATCAGGCCGATTTCCTGACCGCCGGGCGGGTGCGCGACGCCATCAATGAACAGTTCCCCGGCATGGCGCGGGTCGCCGACGGAGTGAGCATCGAGCTGACCTTACCCATCGGCAATGATGACCGTGCGGCCAAGCTCGCGATGATCGAAATGCTTGATGTGACACCGGCGCAAACGGCCGCGCGCGTGATCGTTAACAGCCGCACGGGCACTGTCGTGATCAACCAGGCGGTGCGATTGTCGCCCGCCGCGATCAGCCATGGAAAGCTGGTCATACGGATCGACGAGAACCCCACCGTGGTTCAGCCGCAGCCCTTCGGCAATGGCCGCACAGCGGTGCAGCAAGACAGCGAGATCACGGTCTCCGAACGCTCTGACCGGGTCGCATTGATGCCGGGCGCTGCTTCGCTCAGCGAGATCGTCGATGCGCTCAACCTGCTTGGCGTGGGGGCATCGGATCTTGTGGTGATCCTCGAAAGCTTGAAACAGGCAGGCGCGCTCAAAGCCGAGATGGTGGTGCTGTGATTATCACCCCGCCATCTGTCCCGAGCGAGCCGATTTCGCCCGAGCGCCTTGAATTGCGCGAAGCCGCCGAAGGCTTCGAAGCGATCATGATCCGCCGGATGCTTCAGGCCGCGCGTGCGGCGAGCTTTGCCGAAGAAACCCCGCTGACCGGCGGCGGGATGAAGCAGTTCGAAGCCATGCGCGACGAACATTTCGCCGAAATCGCCGCCAATTCGGGTGCCTTCGGGTTTGCACGGAGCATCGAGCAACAGCTTGCGCAATATGTTGACGATAGTCCGGGCGGCGTATGACAAGCGCGCTCATCAATATCGGAGCTTCGGGAGCAGCGGCGGCGCGGGCGGGCATTGACCTGACCGCGCAGAACATCGCCAATGCCGAAAACCCGAACTATGCGCGCCGTTCGCTGGGCCAAAGCGAGTTTGTCGCCAGCGCGACCATAGGTCTCAACTCGGCAGATGCGTTTGGCGGTGTTCGCCTTGGCGCGGTTCAGCGTGCGCAGAACGAATTGCTCCAATTGCAGGCTCGCAACAGCAATTCCGATGTGGCGCGGGCCGATGCCGAACTGCGCGGGCTTCGCGGGGCCGAGACGGCGCTGGAGCAATCGCAGCTCTACGAAACGCTGGTCGAATACGAAGCCGCGCTGACCCGGCTTGAGAGCGATCCGCTTGACCCGACCCTGCGTACGCTTGCGCTGGAAACCGCCGGGCAGCTGACCGACACGATTGGTCTGGCTAACCGCACTTTGCGCTCCGCGCGCGAGCTGGTGCAGTCCGAAGTGGCCATCGGGGTCGAACAGGCAAACAGCACCGCGAGCGAACTGGCCGCGATCAACGCCGATCTGGCGGCCGCGCAAGAGGGCACTGCGCGGCGCGCTTCGCTGCTTGATGCGCGCGATGCAGCTTTGCGCGAATTGTCCGACGAATTTGGAATCACTGCGACGTTTAACGACGAGGGCTTAGCCGATGTTACCATCAATGGCTCGCCCGGCGTAGTGCTGGTGCAAGGGGCGGTCGCCAACACATTGACCGCAACCACCGCCGCTAATGGCACCATTGCTCTGAGCGTGGGTGGCCAAGCGATTACGCCCGAAAGCGGAGCGATGGCGGGCCGTCAGGCGGCCTTGATCGCGCAAGCCAATGCGCAGATCGACCTCGATGCCATCGCAGCATCAGTAATCGCCACCGGTAACGCCGCACAGGCCAGCGGCTCGGCGAGCGATGGTAGCGCGGGACAACCTCTTTTCTCGGGAACGAATGCCAGCGATATCGCAGTCGCGCTGACTGATGGCAGCCAATTGGCCACCGCTCCTTCAGGTGCAGCAGCGGGCAGCCGCGACACGACAGTTCTTGGCAACCTGCTTACGAGCATCGCATCGGCGACCGGACCGGTGGCGGGTGCAGACAGCCTTCTGAGCGGGCTTTCGAGCCGCATCTCGGGTCTCGACACGCGCCGCGAGGGCCTCGCCATTATTGCCGAGAGTGCGCAGACCCAATTGCTTAGCGAAACCGGCGTTGATCTCGATGAAGAGGCTGCCGATCTTGTTCGACTGCAACAGGCCTTCGAAGCCAATGCCCGCGTAATTCAGGTCGCGACCGAGCTGTTCGACACCATTCTGGGCCTAAGGTGAGGGATGGCGTGACATGACAGTTGTCGGAAACTCCACCAGCGCGTTCTACGAGCGCTCGCTTAGCCAGATGACGGCTCTGCGCGGCTCTATCGAGACGTTGCAGACGCAGATCGCCACGGGTCAGAAAATCCAGCGCGGGTCTGACGATCCTGCGGCGGCGGGGCGTTTGCGTGCCTTGCTGCGAGCGGAGCGTTTGGGCGATGTCGAGGCTGAAAGCGCGGCAAAGCTCGAGCAAGATCTCAGCATTGCCGCCGATGAGCTTGGCGGGGTAAATGACTTGCTGATCCGCGCTCGCGAACTGGCTGTGCAAGCAGGCAGCGATACGCTGGGCGAGGAAGCTCGCGCGATTGTGGCCGAGGAACTGGAACAATTGGGCGAAGAGCTTTTCGCGCGGGCCAATGGCACGACGCTGACCGGAGAGCCTTTGTTTGCAGGGACCGCTGCTGGTCCAGCTTTCACCCGCGATACCAATGGGGTTGTGACCTATGCGGGCAATCTTGAGAACGGCGCGGTGCCGGTTGCGCCGGGTATCGAAGTCGAGCGCGGGGTGGCCGGACCACAAGTGTTTGAATTCGATCTCAACGGCACGCCGACCAGTGCGTTCGCCGTTCTGTCAGGTCTGGCAGATGCCTTGCGTGGTGGGTCAGCCGACCCGTCCGCCGCCGCCCTCGGCGCCATCGCCGGGATCGACGAAGCGCTCGACACCTCAACCCGCAGCCAGACCGTGCTCGGCACCCGTCTCGCCTGGGTCGAGGTGCTTCAGCAAAACCAGGTCAATCGCGGCATCTCGCTGGCGGAGCAACGCTCCGAGGTCGGCGACACCGATATCAGCGATGCGATCACCCGCCTGCAACAGACCCTGACCGCGCTCGAAGCGAGTCAGGCGACATTCTCGCGGGTGAGTTCGCTCACACTTTTCAACGCGCTTTGATTGAGAGCGATTAAGGGAGCCTAGCCCAGTGTTTGCCGCCATCGGTATCGTTGTTCTGATCGTCATGGTCTTTGGCGGGTTTATGCTCGCGGGCGGAGCCATGGGGCCAATTCTGGCCGCCATGCCGCTTGAATTTATGATGATTGGCGGAGCGGCTGTGGGCGCGGTGCTGATCGGCAACTCGATGCACGAGGTGAAACTGCTGGGCGGCGGCTTGGTGACCATTTTCAAGGGCCCGCGCTACACCGATCAGGATCATATCGACGCGATCTCGCTGTGCAGCAAGCTGATGAAGCTGATGAAATCCGAAGGGGCCGTGGCGCTGGAAAGCCATGTCACCGATCCGGAAAACTCCACCATTTTCAGCGAATATCCAAAGCTGCAAAAAGACGAGGCAGTCCGCAATCTGATCTGCGATCCGTTGACGCTGCTGGTCGTCTCCAGCGGCACGCTCGATACCCATGCGGTCGAGGAAGTGATCGACAACGCGATCAAGACACAGCTTCACGAAATGGGCGAGCCCGAGCACACGATCCAGTCGCTCGCCGATGCGTTCCCCGCGCTCGGGATTGTCGCGGCGGTTTTGGGCATTATCAAAACCATGGGCGCGATTGACCAGCCGCCCGCGATCCTTGGAAAGATGATCGGTAGCGCGCTTGTGGGCACGTTTCTGGGCGTTTTGCTCGCCTATGGTTTCGCAGGGCCGATGGCGAGCCGGTTGAAACAGATCAACGCGCATGACCAACAGATTTTCCACTCGATCAAGCAGGTGATCGTCGCCTCGCTCCACGGCTATCCGCAGCCCCTTGTTCTGGAAGCCGCCCGTTCGGGCCTGCCGCCTGCGCATCGCCCGGCTTTGACCGAGCTGCTCGATATGATGCGGGGCAAGTAAGATGGCCGAAGCAGACGCGGCGATTGATGCCGGTGCGATGGGAGGGGCGATCCCTCCGCCCATCATCGTCAAGAAGATCACCATCGAAGAAGGCGGCCACCATGGCGGCGCATGGAAGGTCGCCTATGCCGATTTTGTGACCGCAATGATGGCGTTCTTTCTGCTGTTGTGGCTGCTCGGTGCGACGGAGGAAAACCAGCGCAAAGGCATCGCCGACTATTTCTCGCCCACTCTGGTCAAGACCCGGCAGGAAGGCGCGGGCGCTGACGGAATGCTGGGCGGAAGCTCGATCACCGACGTCGACAACTACCCCAATCAGATGGGCCAAACTGGTACCAAGTCGATCACTGTGCCGCGCGGCGCATCGGGCGGTCCGGTTGAAGGCGGCGGGCGCGAAAAGACCGCTGCGGAAGAGATGCAGAAACTGCGCGAAGAGATCGACAAGAAGCTCGAGAGCCAGAAAAAGCGGGTGCGGCTCGCTCCGCAAGTTCGCGTAAGACGCGCTCCCGAGGGCATTCGGATAGACCTGTTCGACGATGCAGATTTCTCGATGTTCGCGCTCGGCACCACTATCCTGACCAATGATGCGCGGGTGCTGGTGAGCGTGATCGGCGAAACGCTGAGCCAGCAGAGCAAGCCATTGATCCTGCGTGGACATACGGATTCTCTGCCCTGGCGCGACGGGCGCGATACAAACAATTGGTCGCTATCGGCCGGACGGGCTGAGGCGACGCGGCAAGCTCTGATCCTGAGCGGTCTGCCCGCCAGTCGCTTTGCCCGTATCGAAGGAGTGGCCGATCGTGAGCCGCTTATCGCGGATGATCCGACCGATCCGCGTAACCGACGGATCTCGCTCCTGCTGCTGGACCCTGGCGGCGGGGCTCCTGCCCGGCGCACCCGCACAGCTCTACGCGAAACCACCGAGGTCGCCGCTTCGGATCAGTAAACCACGTGCGTTTACCCCTCAGGCCACTGCCTGATGGAGAGCACAATGACGCACACGATCCTGCCGCACGAATTGCCCGCCGCTCTAGAACGCGCGCCAGAGAGCGTGAAAGTGCTCTCGCTCGATTGTTTTGACACGCTGCTGTGGCGCGATTGTCATGCACCGGCGGATATTTTTGCAGGGTTGCAGCATTGCTCGCCGGGACAACGCATGGCGGGCGAATCCAATGCGCGCAAAGCCGAGAGCACTTTGCGCGGGCGCAGCGAAGTGCACTTGCCTGCGATCTATGACCACGCGATGCCCGGCGCGGATGCGGCGGCGAAGGCCGAGGCAATTGCACTTGAATTGGAGGCCGAGGCGCGCGCTTGCTTTGCGTTCGAGCCAACCGTTGACCTGATGCGCGCCGCGCGCGAGGCGGGTTTGAAGGTCGTGATCGTCAGCGACACCTATCTCGATGCGGAGCAATTACGCGCGCTAATCGCGGCCTCTGCTGGCGAGGAGGTTGCGGCCCTGATCGACCGGATCTTTGTGTCCTCCACCGCCGGCATGTCCAAGGGGCAGGGATTGTTGGGCAAGATGCTCAAGGCGATGAAATGTGCAGGGAGCGAGGTCCTGCATATCGGCGATAACCACCATGCGGATTACGAAAGCGCACGCGCGCTCGGAATTCCAGCGCTGCATTTGGCACAATTCAGCGCTGAAGTGCGCCAGAGGCTCCGCTTCGAGCGGGTGTGTCAGGAGATCGCCGGGGAGCGCGGCGGAACTCAACCGCGCGCCCTGATGCCGCATCGGGCGCTGCTAGCGCGCGACGAGCCGGTGATGGATGATCCGGCATTGGCGCTTGGGCATTCGGTGCTCGGGCCGGTCCTCTATGCCTATGATCGTTGGCTACGAGAACGGGCCGAGGCGCTTAGAGCGGAGCGTGGTGGCAAGGTGCATTGGCTGTTTATGCTGCGCGACGGGCATCTGCCCCACCGCGTGCATATCGCCGGGGGCACCGCAGACAACATCGCGCGCGTCGAGATCAGTCGTTACACTGCAACCGCCGCTTCGCTGACCACGCGCGAGGCTTACGAAAAGCACGTTGCGCTCGAACACGGGCTCAATCCGAGCACATTGGCGCGCCAGATGCTGTTCACCGAAAGCGAGATCGAGGAAGTGGTCGGCGACCCGCAAAGCGACGAGGAAAAGTCCGAAGCCGCGACCCGACTGCTAAAGGAATTGCGTACCGGCAAACGTCAGAAAACAACCCGCTCGCGCGCACGCGGCTTCGCCGAGCGCTTGGTTGCGCATGTGCGGGCCGAGGTTGATCCGCAGCCGGGCGACACGCTGATGCTGGTCGATCTGGGCTATAACGGTTCGGCGCAGAATGCGGTTGATCGCTTGCTTAGCGAGGCCTTCGATGTGCATGTCGCGGGGCGTTATCTGCTGCTGCGCGAGATGACCGCGAGTGGCTTTGACAAGCAAGGCCTGATCGATTCGCGTCATTTCGATCCCGAATTTCTCGAAGCGATGTGCGCCAATGTCGCGGTGCTTGAACAGCTGGCGACCTGCTCGCTCGGTTCGGTCATGGATTACACCGAGGATGGCGATCCGATCCGCAAGGCAAGCTCGGTCAAGGGCCGCCAAAGCGAGGTGCGTGAGCGGGTGCAGGCCGGGGTTTGCACATTCGCAAGCGCCGCGCTCGCCCCGCCCGTGATCCGCGCCAGCGATGAGTATGCAGTGCAGGGTTGGCGCGCGATCACCGCGAGTGCGCTCGCCCGGTTTATGTTCCTGCCCCAGCCCGCCGAACTCGAAGTGGTCAAGAGCTTCGAGCACGACGTCAATCTTGGCAGCGAGCGGATGGTGGCCCTTTTCGACACCGATCACGCGCGCGAGGCTATGCGGCGTCGCGGGCTCTTCTACATGAAGGAATCGAGCCGCATGTTCCTGCCCGCCGAATTGGCGCAGGAAAGCATGAGCACGCGGCTGTCCTTGCTGGTGCAAAACCGCTTTGGTCTAGGCCTTACATATGACGATCAATCACCCCGTGCATTGGACATCCCTGCAATCTATCTGTCTGCGCGCGACAGCTCGCGCGGGGCGGCCTCGGCCAGCCCTACGCATGATGGCTATTTCGTGGCGCGTTTGCCCGAAAGCTCTGCGGGGCAGGGCGTCGCGCTGCAATTGGGGCGCGTTTTTGAATGGGTCGAAATCGCCAGCATCACGCGCACGCCGTTGCGCAGTCTTGCCGATCACTCGATGAATGATGAAGCACCTGACGTTGCTGCAGCGCAATTCGACGCGATGGAGGAACACGCGCTGGGCATTTACGAATGCACGAGCGAAAACGCCCTGGTTTTGATCACGCCGTCCGTCTCGAACACGAAGGCGGAGCCGCAGATGATCGAGGTGGTGCTGCGCCCCTTGCGGATGCGCAACACCGATGCCGCTATTGCGGCGCATACAGCCTCTCCCGCTATCGCCGCCTGACCGCGCGCGCACAGCCGTTTCCCAAATAGCAAAAGCCCGGAACCTTTCGGTTCCGGGCCTGCCTGCCACCCCCAACGGGGACGTTAAGCGGGGGCGGGATTTACCGCAGCAGTGAGAGGACGTTCTGCTGCGACTGGTTGGCCTGAGCCAGCATCGCGGTTGATGCCTGGCCAAGGATCTGGGCCTTTGCGAGAGCTGTGGTCTCTGCCGAGTAATCAGCGTCTTCAATCCGCGAACGCGCATCAGCGAGGTTGGTCGATGTCGTGGTCAGATTGTTGATCGCCGCATCCAGACGGTTCTGACCGGCACCCAGCGAAGACCGGGCGGTGTTCACATCGCTCAAAGCGGCGTCGACATTGGTGATGGCCGTTCCGGCGTTGGTTACCGAGCTAACGTCAAGCGCAGCCGCGCTGATGTTGGTGCCGTCGATAGCCGTGCTGGTCAGTGTGACAGTACGGCCTGCGTCGATCGCGATATCGACAGTAACGTCGGTTCCGCTCGTAGTGCTGAACAGTGAAACGCCGTTGAAGTCGGTGTTCGCCAGAATGTCGGCGATCTGAGAGGACAGTTCGGTGACTTCGGTATCGAGGAAGGTGCGATCTTCGGCTTCCAGTGTGCCGTTCGAAGACTGCACAGCCAGCTCGCGAACACGCTGGAGCATGTTGCTCACTTCCTCAAGCGCGCCTTCAGCGGTTTGAGCCAGTGCAATGCCGTCATTGGCGTTGCGGATACCCTGGTTGATCCCGCGGATGTCAGAGGTGAAGCCGGTCGCGATCGACAGGCCGGCGGCGTCGTCAGCCGCGCTGTTAATGCGGCGGCCAGTCGAAAGACGCTCCATCGCATCGCCCAGCATGTTGCTGGCATTTGTGCTAGCAGACTGAGCCCGCAGAGCCGAGATATTGGTGTTGATTACAGACATTGAAAAACTCCCGAATGGTCGAAACAACAGTGCGAGGGATGCAGCTGCTGGAGCTAAGAGCGACCATCGGGAAAGATGTTTAAGGGCCTTGTGAATTTTGTGAGAAGTTAGCTCCCAGAACCTCTCATTCGTGTGAGGAAGACTCGCGCGTGAGGCATCCTGGTGAAAGCCGAATGCTGCCAGTCTATGTAGTTCTACGAGGGCTTAAATTTGCTCTATTTTGGCCGGGAGGCCGCCATTCCAGCACCTGAAAGTTCAACGGGGTGCACATATGAGGCCGTCTTCCATCGATTCCACAATCCTTAACGCCAATGGCGAGAAGGGGATATCGTCGTACGATATTGCCACGCGCCATGGCGTTTTGTTGGGAGCAACCCTGCCCTTGCTCGCGACGAGCTGGCAGCAAAATCGACTAACACTGGGCGAGGAAGGGCGATTTGCTTGCCCGCCTGGCGGTCGCCGCGATGACCTGATCGAGCTTGATCTGCGTGTTGATGACCGGCCCCGGCTTTCACACCTATCTGACAATCGTACGCTGCTCGCTTACGATCCTGCCGATCAGAGCGCCGCAC
>JBCCOF010000009.1:0-39512 GCA_039025455.1 Pseudomonadota bacterium
AATCGGGCGCGGCGCGCGACAGGAAGATCTGCGGGCCGCGATTGTTGCGTTCCACCTTGGTGATGAGCGCGCGCACACGCTCACCCACACGCGCAGCTTCGCGCGGGATCTGTTGATCGCGGCGGATAACGCCCTCGGCGCGGCCCAGATTGACGATCACATGGCCGAATTCGACCGACTTGATGACGCCGGTGATGATCTCACCCGCGCGATCCTTGAATTCCTCGAACTGACGCTCGCGTTCCGCATCGCGGACCTTTTGAAAGATCACCTGCTTGGCAGACTGCGCATCGATGCGGCCCAGATCAACCGGCGGCAGCGGATCGACAATGAAATCACCCAGCGCCGCACCGTCTTGCAGCTTTTGCGCGGCTTTCAGATCGACCTGCTTGAAGTAATCCTCGACCTCTTCAACCACTTCAACCACACGCCACAGCGTCAAATCGCCGGTCTGCGGGTCGAGCTTGGCCCGAATGTCATTTTCTGCACCGTAGCGGTTGCGCGCGGATTTCTGGATTGCCTCTTCCATCGCTTCGATCACGATCGACTTGTCGATCATCTTTTCCGAAGCAACGGCATTTGCAATCGCGAGGAGTTCAGCCTTGTTGGCGGAAATGGCACTGGCCATCAGTCACCTGCCTTTTCTGGTTCGTCTTCTACAATATCATCCACGCCACTCACGTCGAGCGGCTTGGTCGCAGCGATCAGCGCGTCGGTCAGGACGAGCTTGGCCGCATGAATCTGGTCGCGGGGCAAATGCGCCTCGCCGGTCTTGGAGTCCTTGATCGCGACGGTGTCACCGTCAATGCCGAGCAATTCGCCTTTATATGTGCGCTGTCCGTCAAAACCCTTGGTCATGGAGATACGCGCTTCGTGACCAGCCCAATCGGCGAAATCCTTGGCACGGGTTAGCGGGCGATCAATACCGGGCGATGACACCTCGAGATGATACGCTCCCTCGATCAGCACTTCGCCGGCTTCTTCGCGCGCATCCATCATTTCAGAGACCCGGCGCGACAAAGCTGCACACTGGTCAATCACCAACTGGCCGGTTGCGGGGTCTTCGGCCATGATTTGCAGCGCTTCGCCGCCATCGCCTGCCTCGGACGGCATCATCTTCACGCGCACCAGCTCAAACCCGAGCGCAGCCGCTTCGGGTTCGATCAGTTCAGCAAGACGGGCCAGTTCGGCCATTGTGGTTCAATTCTTCCTGTTGCTTGCGACAAATGCGTTTTGGCCCGGCCCCTTTCGGCGCCAGCCTTACAAAGTCACGACAATGTTCGGATGACGGTCAATTAGGCGCAGTCGCACGCAATGGCAAGTGCGCAATCGCGTTTCCTGGTATCTTTCACTCGGTCTTAAGCCAACCGGCCTAGTTACTATGCGACGGTATGTGAGGACTGACCCATGAAACGACTTGCAATTCTGATGATCCCGGCTGTTTGCTCGCTTGGAGCGTGCTCAAAGCTCGATCCATGGGACGGTTCAGAGTATGAAGAGGCGGAAAAGCCGATCAGCCAACAAACCAATCAGACGATGGTGTCGGACATGAACGCGGCGCCCAAGGTCGATCCGAGCAATCCTCTTGCACAACAACAGCAGGAGCCGGACGATTGGGGCGCAAGCACCCCTCGTTGATCATAGCCGACTTGCGCGGCTCAATGACCGCCGGTTGCCCAAGCGCGCGCCTCGCTCCAGACGGAGCTTCGCTCATCGCGCTCTAGGTTTTCAGAAAACGACCGGATAGCAAGCACTTGATTGTCGCTAAGCGGCAGATCAAACTCCAACCCGTTGACGCCTGACTTTTCGCGCAGCACGCAGGCAAAAACCTCCACACCGGCACAGCGCAAGAAACCTGCATCATTCAGCACAAGCGGATGATCGAGCTCTATCCGCGCGCCAGTGCGCGACACATCAAGCAGGGTGCAATTGCGCGCTTCGTAAAGCGAGATGAACTTGGCAGGCACGGACAAGCGCAAGCGTGCAGCCGAGCGGCGGCCAATTTTGCCAAGCAAAGGCTTGGACTGTGTGGGAGGAGACCCGTGCATAGCGGGATTTGGTAGGCATAGCCTGCTTACCGTGAGGACAGCGCAGACCTCAGGAAAACTTCGTAGCCATGTGCGTAACGGCCGCGCAAGCCTCCCGCGCCGTTCAAACGGTCAGACCGGCATGTCGTCGTCTTCGTCGTCACCATTGACCCATTTGCGGGCCGTTTCGATCAAAGCGCGTTTTTCGCGCTCCTTGAAATTTTCGTGGTAGCGGCGGATCTCGAGCACCAGTTCGTCGCTGATCGGCTCGTCAAATTCGAGCGCGTTCATTCCGAACTCGCTGCGGCTAATGATCACGAACTGGTCAATTGCCCCGCATTTGAGGAACGCGCCCTCGCCTTCGCGCACAGAATTGAGGATCGCAACCTGGGCGCCAGAGCGCGACAGATTCAACAAAATGCACTGATGAGTCCGTTCCACCGCGACCAGCCTCGCAGGAAGGCTAAGCCGCAGACGCGGCGCGCTGCGCCTGCCAGTCTGGGGAATGGGATCGATCATTTGACCAAGTGCCATGTGCTAAGTTGCCACTCTGTTAGCGAGGTTCGCTAACCGAGCCTCGAAAGCTCTGGTCTGCCACGGGCTGGTTAACCCGATGCTAAAATGCAAACTTTTTTGTTACATGTGCTTTGGACTTGGTCCGAATGATCGCATCCTCATGGCGATGCAAAACGGAAATGCCAGGCTATTCGGCCCAGCCACCATTGTCTTCGCCGAACTGGCCCGGATATGGATCAACTGGGACAGTGCTGTCCGTGGGGATCGGCTCATTGCTGTAGCCCCATCCCTCTTGGCTCATCTGCGCGTTGCGCGCTTCGATTTGTGCGGCTTCGATGGCCTTGTCACTCATGCGCTCGATGGAATCTGCGGCTTTTGGGGCGACATAGGAAGTGCCAGCCGTGATCATCAGCCCGAACCCAAGCATGCACAAAACGAACATTGCAGCGATAAACCGGATGGAATTTGTCACTGACGTTACGACATCAACGATTACACGCATTATGGCCTCTTTTGTCTAAGCTGCGCAGAGTCTTAGCGCGCAAGCGTAAACAAGGTGTTAGACCCCGCCGGTCGGGCCTTTTAACTGCGCATAGTTAGCTGTCAGGCTCTTCCATTAAGCCGTGTTTCTTGATCGCGTGGCGCAGCTGATCATAGCTCAGGCCGAGAGCCTTTGCGGTCTGGCGCTGGTTCCAGCGATGCTTGCCCAGCGCGTGTTCGACAATAGCCCGCTCATGCGAGTCCACCGCGGCGCGCAGATCATCAACACTGTCGAGCTCGGGCAGAGTAATCGTAACCCCGCCCGATTCCGTTGACGGGGCCGATGCGGCACGCGGCGGCGTGTGTTCGGAGCGGCGATGCGACGGGGTCGAGGGCTTCCATGGGCTGTCGAACGGATCAAACTGGATATGCGCAATCGGCGATTCAGGGTCGTCCCAGCGATAGACCGCACGCTCCACAACATTGCGCAATTCGCGCACATTGCCCGGCCAGGCATAATCCTCGAGTTGCTTCATCACATGATCGGCAAATCCGGGCCATGCATGCCAATCGAGCTCGGCCGCCATGCGCCGCGCGAAATATTCGGCCAGCACCCCGACATCGCCCTCGCGCACCCGCAGGGGCGGCAAAGTGATCACTTCGAAGCTCAAACGGTCGAGCAAGTCGGCGCGAAACTCCCCGCCTTCGGCAAGCGCGGGCAGATCGTCGTTGGTGGCGGCGACTATTCTTACATCGACGCGAATGGGGCGCGATGATCCGATCCGCGTCACCTCGCCATATTCTACCGCCCTCAACAGCCGCTCTTGCGCCCCCATCGACAAAGTGCCCAGTTCGTCGAGAAACAAGGTCCCTTTGTCGGCTTCCTCAAACCTTCCCGCGCGCGCTTTGGTAGCACCGGTGAACGCTCCAGCCTCGTGGCCGAACAGTTCGGCTTCGATCAGGGATTCGGGAAGCGCCGCGCAGTTCATAGTGACCAGCGGCTCGTCCCAGCGGGTGGACAGGCGGTGCAGACGCTCGGCGATCAGCTCCTTGCCGGTCCCGCGCTCGCCGATGACGAGGACGGGGCGGTCCATCGGTGCGGCACGGCTGGCCCGCTCAACCGCATCAAGGAAGGCACCGGACTGGCCAATGAACTGGTTTTCGCGCTC
This sequence comes from Pseudomonadota bacterium, assembly GCA_039025455.1. Lineage (GTDB taxonomy): Bacteria > Pseudomonadota > Alphaproteobacteria > Sphingomonadales > Sphingomonadaceae > Erythrobacter. The sequence continues at coordinate 4,193 of JBCCOF010000009.1, forward strand.
CACCGAATTCTCCTTATGGACCAACCTATAGTGAAAATTCCCAATGATTGGCAATAGAAACCAACATCACTGTGGAAATAGCCCCCAAAACCCCCGAATTTCTCCCGTTCCTACAGTTTGGCACGCTGGTTGCAGTTATTTGGGCACATGCTGGTTACGGCCAGTTCGAACCCAACGGGAGGTATCACAATGTTCAATCGTCGCTTCTTCAACAGCAAACTGGGCCAAGCCTCCATCGCGAGCGTCGCCGCCATGGTTGCGATGGTCATTGTGTCGAGCCAGATCACCACACCATCGGCCCAGGCCGCTCCGATTGCCTATGACAGCGCAATCATCGAGATCGCTTGAGCCAGACGATGAGCAAGCGCGAAGCACCCAAATCGGATCCGAAGGCTGCAAAATCGCCTTTAGGGCCGGAGCGCACCTCCCCTGCAGGCGACCCCCGCGCCCCCGGTGCCAATGCTCCGGCCCAACCCGCTTCGCTTCACCTCAAACCACTGCGTTCTGGCAAGGTTGCTGCGCCCTCAAAAGCGCTGTCGAAACTCGATGCTGAAATCGAGGCCTTGCGTCGCAGCCCCACTCCGACGCAAAGTCGGGCGGCAGACAGCGATCCAGAGTCGCGCGCCAGCCAGACGAACCCGTTTTTAGATGGAGTAGCCTTTATGGGCATTTTCAGCCGCACTCGTGACATCATTGCCGCGAACTTCAACGACATGCTCGACAATGCGGACGATCCTTCAAAGATGATCCGCATGATCATCCTCGAAATGGAGGAGACGCTGGTTGAGGTCCGGGCAAGCGCGGCGCGCACGATTGCAGACCAGAAAGAAATGAACCGCCACGTCATCAAGCTGAACCGGCTTGAGGCAGACTGGGGCGAGAAAGCGCAACTGGCGCTGTCGAAAGACCGCGAAGATCTGGCTCGCGCCGCTCTGGTCGAGAAGAAGAAAGCGGTCAGCATGGCCGATCAACTCAACGCCGAGATCGCGGTGCTCGACGATGCCTTGCGCGCTTACGAAGAGGACATCGCCAAGTTGCAGCATCGCCTGCGCGAAGCCCGCAGCCGCCAGACACAGATCGCAGCGCGTCTCGAAAGCGCCGAGAACCGCGTCAAGCTGCGCACTTTGATGAGCACAGAGCGGACCGACGAAGCGCTGGCCCGCTTTGACCAGCTCGAGCGCCGCGTCGATTTCGCCGAAGGCCGCGCCGATGCGATGTCCATCGCCGAAGAATCCGGCACGCCGTCACTTTCCGACGAGATTGCCGCGCTCGAGGGGGCCGACGCAATCGATGATGAACTCGCACAAATGAAAAAGGCATTGGGCAAGCCAGACAGCGCCGGCTCAAAGTCCAAAGGGGAATAGAAAATGCCAGACGAAGTATTTGTTCTCATTCTCGTTTTGCTGGTCGCGGTGCCATGGATGGTGCTGCACTACATGACCAAATGGAAGCAATCCGCGACCATAACCACCGATGACGAAGTGTTGCTCGAAGAGCTCTACAACCTCGCCAAGCGCCTTGATGAGCGCATGGACACTGTCGAACGTCTTGTGGCCGAGGATGACCCCAGCTTCAGCCCCGTCAAACGCATTCAGGCAGACCTTGAATCCGATAACCAGCAACTTCGCGAACTCGATCGCCTGATCGCCGAAAAGAAAGGAGCCAAACAATGAATAGCCCCCGCACCACGCTCTATCGAGACAAGCAGAATGCCAAATTGATGGGCGTTTGCGCAGGCATCGCCGACTACACTGGCGTCAATGTCCTGTGGGTCCGCTTGGTCGCTTTCATTTCGATCTTCGCGCTCCAAGGCATTGCCATCCCGGCCTATTTCATCGCCGGCTTTATGCTCAACAAGAAGCCGACCTATCTCTACGGCGACGAGCAAGAGCAGAAATATTGGCAAAGCGTGCGACAGAGCCCGAAGCGCACCGCCCGCGAAATCCGCGCCAACTTCCGCGATATCGACCGCCGTCTGGCCGCCGTTGAAACTCATTATGTCAGCAGCAATCCGCGCCTCAACGCCGAGATTGAGCGCCTGCGCTAAATCGACCGAGAAAGGAGCACTTCGCAATGGAAACGTGGGCAATCGTGGCAATGTTCGTGCTGATCTTCGCAGGCCCCTCTATCTGGGCAGTCACAGATTCAGTGCTCGAACATCGCCGCAAAATGGCCAAGATCAAATATGGCCGCAGCGACAAGGAGGCCCAGCTCTCGCATGACAAGGAAGAGCTGAAAGAGACGGTTGAAATGCTGCAAGATCGCATCGCGGTGCTCGAAACCATCGCCACCGATCCCGCGCGGCGCACTGCGGACGAAATCGAAAAACTGCGCTGAGCCGTGCGCGGTCCAATATGAGGGAATGAGACAGTGGGTGATTTGGTAAGCTTAGTCGCGGTCAGTGCGCCTTTTCTAATGGTGGTTGGTATCGTTTGGATCGGCAGCCAGAAGAAGCTCGAGGAAAAGCGCATTGCTGCAACCGCCGAGGCTAGCAGCGAGAAGGCCGCGCAATATGCGACGAAGGTTCAAGCTCTCGAAGACCGTGTGCAAGTGCTCGAACGCATCGTCACAGATCGCGGCTATGACGTCGCCACCCAGATCGAGGCACTGCGCGACACCCGCGAAACCGATGCTGAAAATTCTGGCGTCCCGCTCGACTTCGACAAGAAGGAGCAGGTGTGATGGATTGGGGTGGACCCGGCTTTGTCATTATGATCATCGCGATCAGCACCGGTGGTTGGCTCATCAACAACTGGATCCGCGCCAAGCACGGCTACTCTCTCGAAGACGAATGGGGCGGCAAGACCGAGCGCTCCGATACGGCAGAGACTCAGCGCCTGAAAGCCGAGAACCGCGAACTGAACGGCAAGCTCGACGAAATGCAGGACCGCATGATCGTGCTCGAAAAGATCGTCACAGACCGCGGATACACGCTTTCCGACGAAATCGAAGCGCTGCGCGACACACCCACGCGCACTACAACATCGCGCGAAGATAGCGGCGTTCCCCTTAACCTCGACAACATGGAGCAAAAGGCATGAGTGTTGACGCAGCAGCCGTCATCATCCCCAACCTGCCGTGGCTTATCGGCGGCGGTCTCGCGCTTGGCGCAGCGGGCATCTTCGGGTGGATCCACACCACCCGCCTGCGGATCAAGCACGGCTATCCGCTCGACGGAGCATGGGGTCAGGCGCTCAAACCTTCGACCGATCACGAATCCAAACAGCGCGTTGCGCTTCTCACACAGGAGAATGCCGAACTGCGCGCGGAACTCGGCTCGCTCAAGGACCGACTGGTCAATGTCGAACGCATCGTGACCGACAGCGGCTATGGCCTTGGCAACGAGATCGAGCAATTGCGTCAGAAGTCGCTCGAAGACCGCAAAGACGAAGGAAACGCCTGATGGACTCCGACCTGATCCTCATCTTCGGCTTCATCCTCTCCGCTCTGGTTGTCATCGGAGTGAGTGTGAACGGCATAGTGTCCAAGGCGACGAAGTATTACCTGACAAAGGAAGAGCGGCGAACCGGATCGAGCGCGGCGCCTGCGGAGGCAAGAGAGCTGGAAGAGCGCACCGACCTGATCGAGGATCGCCTGCGCGTGCTTGAACGCATTGCAACCGACCGCGGGCAATTGCTGTCCGACGAAATTGACGCGCTGCGCAGTGACACGCGTGCGCTGGAACAGAGCGAGGAAGCACGCTGATGTTCGGTGCTGATACCCCCTTGATGATGGACGCCTTTCAGATCGCAGCGGTGGTTGCGGTTGGCGCGGTGGGTTCCACGCTTTTGGTTCAGCGGCTTCGCAAGCGAAGTGTCTCCCCCGAACCACCGCAAGCAGACGCCTCCGAGCCTTCCGCTCTGGAAGAGCGTGTGCGGGTTCTCGAACGTATTGCGACCGATAGCGCCGCAGATCTCTCCGACGAGATTGAAGCGCTGCGAGACGAAGCCTCGCCCGAGTTGGAGAAGACGCCCCGATGACATGGGTGGCCATCGCCTTGATCGTCTTTGTAACGCTCTATGTGCGCGAGCGGGTGCTCACCCGTCGCCTGCAAAAGCAGAACCGCGAGCTGTACACACAGGTGACGCAGCTGGAAGGCGCACAATCATCGGGTCGTGGTGGCGATGATCAGGACGCAGTGGATGCCAATGAGCTCGATGAGCTGCGCGAACGGGTTCAGGTGCTCGAACGCATTGCGACCGACGACAACAGCTCCGAAGCGCGCAAGGCGCAGAAAATCGCCCGAGAGATTCAAAGCCTGCGCGGCGATATCGCGCGGCGCTCATCAACCGAACCATCCTCAACCAGCAAGGAGGAATTAAGCGAATGACAGACCCGGTTTTTATGATCGCCGCCACCTGTCTGGTTGGAATTTGCGTGGTCGCCTTTGCGCTGCTGCGCGCGTGGCAAGGCTGGCTTGAGCTTAAGCGTCAAGAGCTGGAGCGCCTCGGCCAAAACCGGGCGCAAGCAAATGCCCCGGAGATCGAAGGCGGTGCCGGCGTGGGTGCAGCGCGGATCGAGATGGCCGATTTGAAAGAGCGGATCAAAAAGCTCGAAGCAATCGCCAGCGGGGTGGAGCTTTAGGCCCTCCCGATCCACTCCCCGCTAGACACCGACGATTGCGCCCCTACATAGCGGCGCATGCGAACCCTCTCCGACATCCTTGAAGAATACGAATTTCTCGAAGGCGACGAACGCTATTCGCTGCTGATCGAGCTGGGCCGTGAGCTTGATGCCATGCCCGACGCTCTCAAGACCGACGCTACATTGGTGCGCGGATGCTCGGCGGCGGTGTGGGTTTACCCGACAGAGCAGACCGACACGCTCCATTTCCTCGCTGACAGCAACGCCGCGATCACCAAGGGTATCGTCGCGCTTGTGATCGCGGCGGTGCAGGACAAGCCCGCCGCTGAAGTCGCGCAAATGGATGTGGTCGAAGCGCTCGCGCCGTTTGACCTCAAGAACCAGCTTTCGAGCAACCGCACGCAAGGTGTGCCCAATATGATTGCGCTGGTGCAGGAGCACGCCGCGCGGCTCGCATCGGCCTGACACGCTATGCGGCGGCTTTATCTTGCCGCTGGCATCGTCTTTGTCGGCCTTGGCGTGGTCGGCGCGATCCTGCCGATTGTGCCGACCGTGCCGTTTCTGCTGGTCGCCACTTTCTGCTTTGCCCGCAGCAATCCCGCGTGGGAGCAAAAGCTGCTCGATCATCCGCAATACGGACCGCAAATCCGCGACTGGCAAGAGCGCCGTGCGATTACCCGCAAAACCAAGGTGGTCTCCATCGCGATGATCGCAGCGGGCATCGGCTTCACCTATTTCACGCTGGGTTTTCCGTGGGTGTGGATCTCGGTCGCGGTGCTGGTGATTGTCGGCGGCTGGATTGCGTCACGGCCGGAATAGATCGGGTCAGATTTCAGCTTCGGCTCGCTCTTCCGCTTCGATCTTGATCCCTGCCTCTCGGGTCATTTCAAATTCGCCATTCCATTCGAGCAAGGACCACACGCCCATGATGGTCTGTCCATCGTCACTCAATTGCCCGACATAATCGACCGGATTTTCATAACCTAGTCCGGCGCGGATATAGGTCTTGGTAAAATCAACCGAGCGCCCGCTGCGATGGCCGATCAAACGCGCATTGGCGGCGGGCGATCCGTAAAGGTCCGGCTCGATAGTGGTGCCGGTGAATGCGCCCGCGTCCTCGGTAATCTCGGCGAGAAACGGCGTGGTTGGCATGTCGGATTGCGGGTATTTGAAGACTCCGTCCCACTTGCCGGACAGGTTGAGCGGATCAGGCACCCACGCTGTCGCGCACGACCGCAACGCCGGCGTCTTTTTGCGCTTTCAGCTCTTTTTTGAGCACCGCCGGATCGCGCGCGAAGACAAAGCCGAAGCTCACCCCGCCCTCTTTGCCGATGGTCGCATGGTGGAGCTTATGCGCCTGAACCAACCGCTTGGCATAGCCACGCTTGGGCACCCATTTGAAGTAGCGTTGATGCACCAGCCCGTCATGAACCAGCGTATAGATCACGCCATAGAGCGAAATGCCGACCGCGAACCACCACAGCCACTCCCAGTAGAGCGAGCCGTAAATATACATCGCCGCGTTGATCGTGCCGAAAACGACCGCGTATAGATCGTTGGCTTCAAAGTTATTGTCATGCGGCTCGTGATGGTCGCGGTGCCACGCCCAGCCCCATCCGTGCATGATATATTTGTGCGCCCACCACGCGAACAGCTCCATCCCGATAAGCGAGGACAGGACGGTCAGAATGATCTCTAGCCAGCTCATGCAGCGGCCTCTTTCGCCTTTGTTTCCTTGCCAACGCCCGCCCTTTTGGCCCCCGGCAGCGCCCACCATGGCACCTCGGGTTGGCGATGGTGTTCAAGGTGATAGCCGAAATGGAAGCAGGTTGCGAGGCTTGCGAGCGTTCCAAAATCATTGGTGCGCGCATTGTGGTGATCGGCAAACGGGTCATCAGGTGACTGGTGATGCGGGCGATAGGTGCCGAAGTAGAATAGCTGCAGCGAGGAAAGCAGAGCGGGCGCTCCATACAGCACGAAGATCTGCATGAACGGTACTTCGAACACGAACAGATAGATGCCAACAACCGTGTGCACAAAGATCAGCGACTGCCACCCGAAATAGCGTTTGAAGAAGGTCCAGTACCACTGGAAAAAACTGCTCGGATGGTCTTCGTCGAAGTCGGGATCACCCTTGTGCCCGGACAACTTGTGATGGGTGAAATGGGCATCGCGCATCGGTTTCCAGTTAAAGCCCGCGTAGAGCATCAACAAAACCGCGCCGATGGTTGAATTCACCTTCGGATGGCCCGGCGCGAGGCTGCCGTGCATCGCATCGTGGCATACGATAAACACTCCGACTGACAGCCAGATCTGGAACACTGCCATCGCCAGAGCGACAGGCAGGTTGGCCCAGGTCAGTTCGAAGACAAACATGCCGTAAAAGTGGATACCCAGCCAAGCGCCCGCGACCAACAGGGCGAGTGTAAGGCCTATCGCGCTTTGCGTGGCGCGGCTCGGGAGCGAATGGCGCTTTGTCATACCGACATATATACGCGCGAGACATGCATTCGGGTGCGTATAGACTGCATGGATAAAGCTGCAATTGCGCAGTTTCGCATCAGGGTTGCGTGTCTTCGGGCTCGATAAGGCGGACACGGGCCTGGCCCTTAACAGACTCGACAGCCCAGAGGGTGTTGTTTTCAATCGTCGAGACGAAGATCGGTATCTTAGCCGCGAGCATCGAGAACACATGGACCTCTGTCGGCGTATTATCGAGCAGGTGGGAGATCATAAGCGCCTCCGGCCGATCTCCATCTTCCCCCTGCTTGAGCGGCAACGAGATGCACGAATTGGTGAACTGGCGCCGGTCGGTTATCTGCCCGTCCTGCACTTCGAACCGATAGTGGCCACCCAGGGGCACGGCATCTAAGCTCTCCTGCGGGACCAGGTAATAGACATACAAGCTCCCATCACCCTTGCCCGTGGGCAGCACCACGCTGTTGAAGGGCTTGTTCGAACATCGCTCAAACAACTCCTTACTCGGCAGTTTTGATGCCTGCGCAATCGCGCTTTCCTGCGCGGTGAAGGGTCGTTCACCCGCCTTGTAAGTCTTCGTATTGATGACTTTCCCCCGGCTATACACGCCGGACCAGACTGCCTCATATCCCGTTTCGGTAGGACGGTAGAACACCGATTCCAAACCCACTTCGGCTTCGACAATGATCCAGCCGCGAATGCCCAGATCGCGCGCGTCCTCTAGCTCGGCCAGCATCGCATCGGTGGTATGCCACGCGGCTTGATCGTGCTGATAGATCGATTGCCCCCGATCCACTGCACCTTGAAGCGCAGCCCGGTCGGCCTCGGTGATTTCCGTCTGCGCCACGGCGGCAAAAGCGTGAGATGCCAAAAGCAGAGCGACAAACATACGGATGATTGAAAGCACAGGCGCGACCTCATTTGCCAATCGAGCCGCTAAGGTCAGCTTATCAAAGGCTTGAGTCAATGTCGCAAATGCACGGCGTGGAGGCGCAACACCCGGCGTTTCGGGCAGCGTGCGGGCATTATTGATCGACCCCGCTCTCTACCAATCCACTCGCCGCACCCTATTTCCAACCTATGGCTTACGTCATTCTCCTTGGTGTTCCGCTGCTGATTGGCGCCTTGCTCTGGTTTCGCCACAGGGCAAAGCAGCGCAAGCGCGCGGCGATCTTGGCGACGCCGCTCACTGATCAGCAGCGCGCCATTGTCGCGCAGCTCGTGCCGATCACCCGCCGTCTGCCGCCAGACCTACGCGCCAAGCTCGAAGGCAAGATCAATCTGTTTCTCGATCAGATCACCTTTCATGGCCAGAACGGGCTCGAAGTGAACGATGCCATCCGGCTTTCCATCGCCGCGCAAGCCGCTCTGCTGGTGGTCAACAGCCCGGCATGGTTTGAAACGCTCAGGACCGTGCTGGTCTACCCATCGGCTTTCCAGACCCGGCGTCCCACCCACGATGGCTATGTCGTGCGCGAGAAGAACCTGTCCCTGCTCGGTGAAAGCTGGGCGCGCGGGCCAGTGGTGTTGTCATGGGACCATGCGCTGCAAGGCGGCCTCGACGAGAGAGACGGGCACAATGTCGTCATCCACGAATTCGCCCACCAGCTGGACGCGCTGACCGGCCACACCAACGGGATACCGATCCTGCGCAAGGGTCAAGGCTATGCGGGTTGGGAGAAGGCGATGCTCGATGCCTATAATGACCATGTGGAACGGGTGCAGCTTGGATATCAGACCCTGATCGATCCTTATGGAGCGACCAATCACGAAGAGTTCTTCGCCGAAGCGGTTGTCACGTTTTTCGAACGCCCCCGCGAGCTGCGGCGTGAAGAACCCGCGCTCTACGCACAACTGGCCGAATTGCTGGCGCTCGACCCGGCGGCTTGGGGTTAGTCGACTTCGGGGAAGAAAAACTCGCGCATATTGTCGCCGATCTTCGCCGGGCGCAGCGTTTCAGCATCGATGCAGCACCAGCTTGACTTGACCTCGGCCAGCACATCCCCGCCCCGCTCGATCACGGTGTGATAGAAGGCACGCGCGCCCTTGTAGTGCTCCAGCACAGTGCTGGCGATCACATCATCTTCAAGGAAAGCGGGCTTGCGATAAGTGATCTCGTGCTTGAGCGCGACCCAGGCCTTGCTCGCCACTTCCTCAGCCGGGGCCAGCTTTTGCCAATGCGCCAACACCGCATCCTGCACCCAATTGAGATAGCGTGCGTTGTTCACATGGCCCATGAAGTCGATGTCTTCGGGCGCGACCGTGATCGGGAATTTGAAAGGCGTTGCTGACATACATGTCAGTTAGCGCGGAATGTCTTTCATTACTATGACAAAACGCCCCCGTATCGACGATTATCTGTTGCGATGCGGTTTTGTGGCGCCGCATCGAGCTGACGGTATAAATCAAGCAGCAATCTATGTCGCCGACTTGCGACATTCTCTTACCAAACCCGACACACAATCGCTTCGATCTGTGCGACATCTTGTTCATCGGAATAATCCGAAAGATGAACGAAAGGAACATCGCCATGAAGAAGACCCTTATCACCGCCATCCCGCTGGCCCTGGGCGCAAGCCTTGCCTTTGCGGTTCCCGTCAGCGCGGCGAACGCTGCCAACCCAAATGGACTGCGCGCCGAAATCCGCCAGCTCGACCGCCAGATCAACTTCGCACGGGGCCTGTCGCATCGACAGGAAATACGCCTCGAGCGTCGCGTTGACCGGCTACAGCGGCTGCACCGTCAATATTTGCGCGGTGGATTGAACCGAGGCGAGGTGCGCCAGCTGCGCCAGCAAATCCGGTCGATCAAGGTTGCCATCAGGACGCAATCGCGCAGCAATCTTCGCGTTAACAACCGCGCCTTCAATCGCAGCCGCCGCTAAATCCGGTGGATGACATCTTGTCAGTCGGGGTCGGCCAGCCTAGCTCGACACTATGGCTAGCCGACCCCGCACATTATACGAGAAAATCTGGGACGCTCACGTTGTCGAGACGCGCGATGACGGGACCGCGCTGATCTATATCGACCGGCATCTGGTGCACGAAGTGACCAGCCCGCAAGCGTTTGAATCGCTGCGCAATGCCGGACGCCCGGTGCGTCGGCCCGAACTGACCCTCGCGGTGCCCGATCACAACCTGCCGACCACAGCGCGGGTCAGCGCCGATGGCGAGCGCCTTCCAATCGCCGACCCGCAAAGCGCGGCGCAATTGGAAGCGCTGGAGCGCAATGCACCCGAATTCGGCATCCGCTATATCGGCGCGACTGCTGCCGAGCAGGGGATCGTCCATGTTGTTGGTCCCGAGCAAGGCTTCTCACTGCCCGGCACCACCATCGTTTGCGGAGACTCGCACACCGCGTGTCATGGCGGCTTGGGCGCACTCGCCTTTGGCATCGGCACCAGCGAGGTCGAGCATGTGCTCGCTACGCAAACCCTGCAATTGCAGCGCTCCAAAGCGATGGAAGTGCGGGTCGAGGGCTCGCTCGGTCCGGGTGTGACGGCCAAAGACCTCATCCTGCACATTATTGGCGCGATCGGAGCCGCAGGCGGGACCGGCCATGTGATCGAATATCGCGGCGCGGTGTTCGAGGCGATGAGCGTCGAGCAGCGGTTGACCGTGTGCAATATGAGCATCGAAGCGGGCGCGCGCGCTGGCCTGATCGCGCCGGATGACGTTGTTTACCGGTACCTCAAGGGGCGCCCAATGGCACCCAAAGGCACCGACTGGGACCAAGCGGTCGCCTATTGGCGCACATTGCACACCGATCCGGGGGCCGAGTTCGACAAGTCGGTGGTGATCGAAGCGGCCGATATCTCGCCGACCGTGACCTGGGGCACCAGCCCGGAGGATGTTGTGCCGATTGGTGGCCATGTCCCCTCGCCGGACAGCTTTGCCGACGAGAGCAAGCGCGCCGCTGCGCAAAAGAGTCTCGACTATATGGGCCTGACCCCCGGCACGCCGATGTCGGATATTCCCGTCGAGAATGTGTTCATCGGCAGCTGCACCAACAGCCGCATCGAAGATTTGCGCGGGGCCGCCGCTGTGCTCGATGGCCGGACCAAAGCGCCCAATGTCCGCTGGGCCATCGTTGTGCCGGGTTCGGGCCTTGTGAAGCGGCAGGCGGAGGAAGAGGGCCTCGACCGGATTTTTACGGACGCGGGATTCGAATGGCGCGAACCGGGCTGCTCGGCCTGTCTGGGCATGAACCCCGACAAAGTACCGGCAGGCGAACGCTGCGCTTCGACCAGCAACCGCAACTTCGTCGGCCGCCAAGGCCCGGGCGCGCGCACGCATCTCGTCTCCCCCGAAATGGCCGCCGCGGCAGCCGTCACCGGACGCCTGACCGATGTGAGGGAACTTTAGTCCCAGATCACTTGCATTGCCCGCAAGGCCAGCGCATGACAGCGCAATGACCGACGATAAAAAACCCGAAGACGCCCCCAAAAAGTCGACCGCCCGCACCGCTGCCATTGGCGCCGCTGCAACGATCGGGTCCGCTGCGATTGCCGCCGCGCTGCTCTATGTTGGCAAGCGGGCGAAGAAGAAGCCTGAAGACAGCGCGATCGGCTCCGATCAGGCGAAGACGCCGCCTTCGGGCGAGCCACCCGAAACCGACTGAGCGCGCATAATGGACGCCGTTTCGCAGGTCTCTGGCCGCGCCATTCCGTTTGGCGCGAAGAACATCGACACCGACATCATCATCCCCGCCGCGTGGCTGAAAACGATCACCCGCGAAGGGCTTGGCGATGGCGCGTTCGAGACGATCCGCGCGGTTGAAGGCAATGTTTTTGATGACCCTGCTTTCGCCGGTTCACCCGTACTGATTGCAGGCGACAATTTCGGCTGCGGGTCCAGCCGCGAGCACGCCGCGTGGGCGATTCTGGAGCTTGGCATCCGCGCGATTATCGCGCCGAGCTATTCCGACATATTTTCGGGCAATGCGGTCAAGAACGGGATCCTGCCGATTGTCCTGCCGCAAGAGGCGGTTGACCGCTTGATGGAGGTCGCTCGCGAAGGGGTCGATATCAACATTGACCTCGAAACGCAGACCGTCACCACCCCCTATCAGGATCGCTTCACCTTCGAAATCGACCCGTTTCGCAAACACTGCCTGATGGGCGGGCTCGACGAGATTTCGCTCACGCTCGAGCGGCAGGAAAGCATCGGACAATTCGAAAACCGCCGCATGGACCAGCAAGGCTGGCTCGAACGCGGCACGCAAGTCTAACCGGAGAGAGACCCATGAAAGCCATCCGCACCCACGAAGTCGGCGGCCCCGAAACGCTGACGCTGGACGAGATTGAAACACCGACACCGGGCAAAGGCGAAGTGCTGGTCGCGGTGAAGGCCTGCGCGATCAACTATCCCGACACGCTGATGATCCGCGACCTGTACCAGTTCAAGCCCGAGCGTCCCTATTCGCCCGGCGGCGAGCTGGCCGGTGTGGTCGAAGCGGTCGGCGAAGGCGTTGAGAACTATAAGGTGGGCGACCGCGTGATGGCGGGCATGGGCAATGGAGGCTTGCGCGAAAAGGCGATTGTCCCGGCGGGCCGCATGTTCCCGATCCCCGATGGCGTCGCTTTTGAAAAAGCCGCCTCGCTGTTGATGACATACGGCACCACGATCCACGGGCTGAAAGATCGCGGCCATATCAAGGAAGGCGATGTGGTGCTGATCCTTGGCGCGGCTGGCGGCGTTGGCCTCTCTGCGATCGAGCTTGCAAAGGCATACGGCGCGCGCGTGGTTGCCGCCGTTTCGAGCGAAGCCAAAGGCGAAGTCGCGCGCAAGGCGGGCGCAGACGAAGTCGTGATCTATCCGCGCGAGGAAATGGACAAGGCGGCCTCGAAAGAGCTGGCCGGAAAGTTCAAGGAGGCCTGCGGCCCGACCGGTGCGAACATCGTCTATGACATTGTCGGCGGACAGTATTCCGAACCCGCATTGCGCTCCATCGCGTGGGAAGGCCGCTTTCTGGTGGTCGGTTTCCCCGCCGGGATCGCCAAGATGCCGTTGAACCTCACTTTGCTCAAATCCTGCGACATTTGCGGCGTGTTCTGGGGCGCGTTCACCGCGCGCGAGCCGGCCAAATTTGTCGAGCAGGTAAAGGAGCTTTTCGCGCTGATGAAGGAAGGCAAGATAGACCCACTCGTCTCGGAGACCTTCCCGCTTGAACGCGCGGGCGACGCCATTGCCAAGCTGGAAAACCGCGAAGCCGTCGGCAAGCTCGTGGTGACGATGGAATAGCTGCGGGGAATAGGCGCGGAGATCGACAAATCTCGCTTGTCGCAAGGCCCGCGCATGCCTATTTCCGACCTACACCTCTGGAGGGATTGATGACAGATTTTAAAGATCGCCAGCGCGGCGAAGAAGCCAAATTCGTGCATGACAGCGAAACCACCTTCAAGATCGAGGCGCGGCGCAATCGCCTGCTCGGCGAATGGGCGGCGGACCTGATGAACCTCACCGAAGAGGAAGCCGACGCTTACAAAAAGGCTGTGATTCAGGCCGATTTCGAAGAAGCGGGCGATGAGGATGTGATCCGCAAATTGCTGGGCGACTTGACCGCAGCCGAAACCAATATCAGCGAGGCAGACGTCCGCGCCAAGTTGGAAGAGATGGAAGTCGAAGCGCGCAATCAGATCGTAGGCGACGCTTAAACCATGCCGATGAAGGGCGAAGATATCGAGGCAGCAATCATCGCCGCGCTCCCAGGCGCGGTGGTGGAGTTGACCGATCTCGCGGGTGATGATGATCACTGGGCAGCCAAGGTCACTGCGCCGCAATTCGTGGGCAAGAACCGGGTGCAGCAGCACAAGATGGTCTATGCCGCATTCGGCTCCAAAATGGGCGGCGAATTGCACGCCTTGCAAGTCACAACCGTGGTCCCCACGTAAGCGCAACGTTATTCTCACAATTTTCAGAGGCGTCATTCATCATGACTGAAGACACCCAAGCCCGTATCCAATCCATTGTCAGTGACAACGATGTGGTCCTGTTTATGAAGGGCACGCCGCTCTTCCCGCAATGCGGATTTTCGAGCCGCGCCGTAGCGATCCTCGACCATTGCGGAATCGCTTATGAAAGCGTCGATGTGCTGCAAGACATGGAAGTGCGTCAGGGGATCAAGACCTTCTCCGACTGGCCGACCATCCCACAGCTTTACGTCAAGGGCGAATTCCTTGGCGGAAGCGACATTATGATGGAGATGTTCGAAGCGGGTGAGCTGCAACAGACGCTTGATGAGCAGGGGATCCCGAAGGCCGAGGGGTAATTTGCGCGCGTTTTTGTGTTCGCCCCCGCATCCGCGGGTGCGTCCTCGCTAGACGTCCTACGCTTCGCTACGGACCCGCTGCGGGCGGCCAGGCGGCCTTTGACTGCCGTGACCAAGAACTGGGACTGACCTCGTTGGCGCGTAGCCAAACGGTCGCGAAGCGACCGCAAGGGTAACCGCCCGCCCGCAGCGACGCGGCCGTCAGGCCGCGTGAGCGAGGATATCGCAGCCCGGATGGGCTGCGCAAAAAGCAAACGCGAAAAACAAAAAAGCCGCCTCACTGTACCAGGGTGAGGCGGCTTTTTTTTGGGGAGGCGACGCCCGAGACCAGGATGGGCTCGCCTCATTCGAAGACCACTCGAAGTATCCATTGTTCTGCAACGCCCGTGCCAAAACACTCGCTACAAATGATTTCAGCAGTTTAGATGGTTTCGCTGCGTTAACCCTATCGCCCCTTGTAAGGGATTCCGACATATTCACCCGCTCGCGTGCATCCCGCACTTGGCAAGCCTTCGCCTGCAGGCCATCACGGCGCACATGAGCACGCCCAGCACACCCACACCTGAAGGCATACCCGCCGCGACAATCATCATTTTTCGCAACTCACCCGATGGCGGGGCCCCCGAAGTTCTGATGACCGTTCGCTCGCGCACTATGACATTTGCAGGTGGCATGGCGGTGTTTCCGGGTGGCCGCGTGGACCCTGCCGACTTCGAACTCGGCGCACAGGCGATTACTGATGGAGCCACCGGGGCCAACCGCGCAATGGACGCCGAAGAAGCTGCACACCAGATCGCCGCCATCCGCGAAACGCTCGAGGAAACGGGCCTCGCGCTGGGCTTAAATGGCGATATCTCCGGCGAGAATGCGGCAGAGGCGCGCGCAATGCTCGAAGACAAGGGCGAACTCGCCCCCGTGCTCAAGGCCTTCGGTTGGACCCTCGATTTCGACCAGATCACGCCCTTCGCGCGGTGGTTTCCCAAGAACGAGAACCTCTCCCGCGTCTATGACACGCGCTTCTATCTCGCCGATCTGGGCACCGGCGCAGTCGATGTCTCAATCGACAATTCGGAGAACACCAAGCTGTTCTGGGTCAGCGCGCAAGGGGCGCTCGACATGGCGGAAAAGGGCGAAATCAAGCTGATCTTCCCCACCCGCCGCAATCTGGAGCGGCTCGCGCTGTTCGCTACTTTCGAGGAAGCCCGTGCGCAGGCCGAGGCAATCCCCGTCAAGACAATCGTGCCGCAAATCGACACCAGCACGGGAAAGCCCATGCTGACGATCATGAAGGACGCCGGCTATCCGATCACAGCCGAGCTGCTGGAAACAGTCGCGCGGGGCTGAGGTCTATCGCCGCGCAAACCGCCGGTTGTTGCGCTTGAAGCTGACCACGCGATATCCGCGCTCCGCCATTTCCTTGCGGTAGTCCTTCTTCGCGTCGGCAATTTCGTTGTGATACTCGTCATAGGCGTCGCGGCGGTCTTCGGCATCTGTCGCACGGCGCAGGTCGCTGCGCAATTCGCGCTTCGCTTCGCTGATGTCGGTGCGAAAATCGCGATACCACTTGTTGCTGTCATTGTTGGGCGCAATAGGCGCGCGCGCGCCATCGACATAGATGCGGTCATGCGCCGCCAAGGGGGTAACGGCGACGGTCGCGGTAGCAACGGCAAGCGATGCAAGAATCAAGCGGGGCATGGGGTCTCCTGTATTTGCCTGAAGGCCCAATCTGGGCAGCCAAACCTGAACCGGACTTGTCCGATTACACGTGTAGGCATAGGAGTCCTTGAGCCGTTGTGTGAGCGCGGTGAATGGCGCGAGCCTCTAGCCGAGCATCGGAGAACTTTGCCCCAAACGGCCCAACGGGCCGCAAGCGCGACCGCGCGTCGGCCAGTCAGGCCGTCCCTCGGAGGCGCTCGCGAAAGCGAGCCAGCCGCGAGAGATAGAAATGGCGCGCCCTGCAGGATTCGAACCTGCGGCCTCAGGATTAGAAATCCCGTGCTCTATCCAACTGAGCTAAGGGCGCGCGACCCACGCCCAATAGCGTGCTTTTCCGGTCAATCAAATCACGCTATCGCGCGCCAGCCATGGAAACTTCAAACCAGTCGCCCGACCCCGCCGCCGCTTTTGACCGCGACCCGAATGACGGGATCGTCGCGACCAGCCATGCGCCGGTGACCTTTCGCTATTACGAATTTGTCATGGCGGCGTTTGTCGCGATCCTGCTGCTGTCGAATGTCATCGGCGCGGCCAAGCTGACCTTTATCGACGTGCCGTTCTGGCCGGAGGGGTGGTGGCCCGCGCCCGATGGCACCTTCATCTATGGCGCGGGGATCCTGTTCTTCCCGCTCGGCTACGTCATCGGCGATGTTCTGACCGAGATTTACGGCTTTGCCCGCGCGCGGCGGGTGATCTGGACCGGCTTTGCCGCGATGCTGTTTCTTGCGCTGATGAGCTATGTCGTCGTCAGTCTGCCCGCATTTGACGGCTGGGCCTGTTCAGCGAGCGGGTTCGACGGCGCCGGGCCACTCACCTCCACCACCGATCCCGATGGTCCAACCGGCGCAATCTGCCAGGAAACCTATGTCTCCGTGTTCGGCAATGCCTGGCGGATTGTCGTCGCTTCGATCGTCGCGTTCTGGGCAGGCGAATTCGTCAATTCGATTGTGATGGCCAAGATGAAGGTCTGGACCAAGGGCAAAGCCTTGTGGAGCCGCACGATTGGCTCGACCGTTGTCGGCCAAGGCGTTGACAGCCTGATCTTCTACCCCGTCGCATTCCTTGGCATCTGGACCACCGAAGCGGTGATCACGGTGATGGTCACCAACTGGCTTCTCAAGGTGCTCTGGGAGGCGCTGCTGACGCCAGTGACCTATGCGGTTGTGGGGTGGCTCAAGAAAGCCGAGGGGGTCGATCTCTACGATACGGACACCGATTTCTCGCCCTTCTCGACTAAGGAAACCAAGAGCGAAGCAGGTTAGTTACTCGGCGGCATCGCGTCGCAACTGATCGACGGCGACAATATCGACGCTCCAGCCGAGACCAAGCCGCCCGGCAAGCAGCTTCATGTCTTTCTCGATGGGCAGGCCGAACAAAGCCTTGTGACTCTCGGCCAGCCGCAGCACCAGCTCGTCGCCCTCGATCACAAGACGGCTCATCCGCAAGGAACGCGGCGAGCGCGCACCCAGCCGCCGCGCCAACCGCACGGCAAGGCCCCAGCCAAAGGCTTCTTCCAATGCTTCCTCGCTGGCGAGCGAGGTCACCGCTTCTGTCAGGTCCATCTGGTTGCCGTTGGCCGAGATAGCAGCGGCGAGCATCGCCCTGCCCTTCCCGTCGAGCGCCACCCAGCGCTTGTGCAGCGCCCAGTCGACCGCCTGCGGCAGGCGGATATTCGGCTCGATCTGCATGGATGCGAGCGCCAGCATCGTCGCCGCCAGCCGCAGCCGCTCGGTCCCGTGATTGCGCGCGGGCGCTGCATCGACGGTCCACGCGGCCATCCGTGCTGCGAGTGTCGGCGGAGCGCCGCGCTGCGTTGCGAAGTTTGAGATGCCCGCCAACAGCGGGTCCTTCGCCTGACCATGCGCAGGCAGGCGATCATAAAGCAGCCCTTCGCGCAGGCCCCACGACGAAAACACAATCTCGCTTGGCTCAAAACGGTCGAGCAGCACCTCTAACAGGGTCGCCGCATCGGGCAGTTTCTCGGCACGCATCGAGGATATGCGATCGCGCGCTTTGAGGCTCTCATAAGTCTCACCGCTAAAGGCACTCGCGATCAGGCGTGCGGTTTTGGGGGCCAGCTCAAATCCATGCGGATCGGACAGCGGGTGTCCCTGCATCTGCATCGCAAACACCGCCATGGCGCGCCACGTGCCACCGACCAGATAGAGAGTCTCACCCTGCTTGGCCTTTGGCGCGTTTTTCGACAGCACCTTGCCCAGCGAACGGCGCATATCGCTGCGCTTTTCGCCGCGATGATCGGGCAGTCGCAACGTGCCCAGCGGCAGTGTCACCGGATCGGTAGGCTGTCCTTTCTTAAGGCGGACCAGTTCCAGACTGCCTCCGCCCAGATCACCGACCATGCCGCTCGCGCCCGGAAACGCGCCCAGCACTCCTTGCGCGCTCAGCTTCGCTTCCTCTTCGCCGGAGAGGATGCGCGGATCAAAGCCCAGCGCACGCAACTCTTTTACGAATTCGCCGCCATTGCTGGCATCGCGCACCGCAGCGGTTGCCACGGTCTCGACATCGCGCACTTCGAGATCGTCCAGCAGCAGCGCAAATCGCCGAAGCCCACGCAAAGCCATTTCCACCGCCTCACTGGCGAGTTCCCCGGTGCTTGCAATATCCCGACCCAGCCGCGCCGTGACCTTTTCGTTGAGAAGCACCGTAGGCGCACGCATCGAACCGCCGTAAACAACCATGCGCACGGTGTTCGAGCCGATATCGATGATAGCGCGCTCGGGCGTGCTGCCCGCAAACACCCCGTCGCGGTCCCCCCGCCTGCGCTTCGAATTCATCCAGTGCGTCCCTTGCGCAGCGACAATTTGGGCACCCCGCCCGCTTCCAACGCCCCGCCGCGCCCGGACAGTGAGGGGTTGGTCATGAAATAGCGGTGACAATTGAATGGCTTACCACCCGCTTCGATCGAGTCTTCCACGCGTGAATAACTGCCATCGGACTGCAACCACCAGCTTTGCTCTGTGTCGAGCATATTGGCGAGCAGCACCTGTTGCAGGATCTGATCATGTACCGTGCGGTTGAGGATGGGGATCAAAGACTCCACCCGCCGGTCAAGGTTGCGGCCCATCAAGTCGGCCGAGGAGATGAACACCGCCGCATTGGGTCCGGGCATCGGTTCACCATTGGCGAAGGCGTAAATCCGGCTGTGTTCGAGAAAGCGCCCAATTATCGACTTCACGCGGATAATCTCGCTCAGCCCCGGCACGCCCGGCCTCAGACAGCAAATGCCGCGACACACCAGCTCAACAGAGACTCCCGCTTGGCTCGCGGCATAAAGCCGGTCGATCATGCCCTTATCGCTGATCTGGTTGGCTTTCATCCAGATCGCGGCGGGCTTGCCGTCCTTTGCATTGGCAATCTCGGTATCGATCCGTTTGTAAAGTGCTTCGCGCAGATCAAGCGGGGCGATGTGAATGCGCTCAAGGCTGTTGGGCTCGACATAGCCGGTGACGAAATTCATCATCTTTGCCGCGTCACGCCCCAGCTTGGGATCGGCGGTAAAGAAGCTCAGATCGGTGTACACCTTGGCTGTGATCGGGTGATAATTGCCGGTGCCAAAGTGGCAATATGTGCGAAAGCCATCGTCTTCGCGCCGCACCACCATCGCGACCTTTGCGTGGGTCTTCCAGTCGGTGAAACCGTAAATGACCTGCACCCCGGCACGCTCCAGCTTGGTGGCCCAGGTTAGGTTTTGCTCTTCGTCAAAGCGGGCTTTCAGTTCGACCACAGCGGTCACCGATTTGCCGCGTTCAGCGGCGTCGATCAGCGCGTTAATAATCCGCGATTGCGAGCCGGCGCGATACAGCGTCTGCTTGATCGCGACCACATCGGGGTCTTCGGCGGCCTGCTTGATAAAATCGACCACCACTTCGAAGCTTTCGTAGGGGTGGTGAATGATGAGGTCTTTCTCGCCAATCGCCGAGAAAGCATCGCCGTCATGCTCGCGAATACGCTCGGGATAGCGCGGCGAGTACGCGTCGAATTTGAGGTCGGGCCGGTCTTCGTCGACGATTTCAGACAAGCCATCCATGCCGATAATACCGTCTGTCTTCACTACAGCGGCTTCGTGGATGCCCAATTGATCGAGCAACACCGCTTCGGCTTGCGGCTCGAAATCCTCTTCGATCTCAAGCTGGATCACTTGGCCACGGCGGCGGCGCTGGATTGCGCTGCGGAAGGTGCGGACAAGGTCCTCGGCCTCTTCCTCGATCTCGATATCGCTGTCGCGCAACACACGGAACAAACCGTCGCCCAGAATGGTGAAGCCGGGAAAGAGCTTCTTGGCGTAGCGCTGAACAAGGCTCGCAATCGAAATGTAGATCGCCTCACCCGGACCGCTCACCTTGGCGGGCACGCGCACAAACCGTGGCAGCGCACTGGGGATCAGGATCATCTCTATGATCTGTTCCTCGTCGGCGTCGCGCGCGAGCGTGAAGAGCAGGCCCATGCCTTCGTTCTGGATAAACGGAAACGGGTGCGCGGGATCAAGCGCCTGCGGGGTGATCACCGGCAGAATCTCTTCAAGGAAGAACGCCTCGAGCCATTCATGCGCAGCGGGTTTGACGCGTTGTTCGTCGGCAATGTGAATATCGGTCTCGGCCAACCTGTCGTGCAGGTCGCGCCAGATATCCTGCTGCCATGCATAAAGCTGATCGAGCTTTGCGCGGATGGCTTCGAGTTGCTGCGCGGGAGTGCGCCCGTCAATCGCGATGGTGTTGATCCCGCGCTGAACCTGACCGACAAGGCCGGCGACGCGGATCATCATAAATTCATCGAGATTGCTGCCCGAAATGCTCAGGAACCGCAGCCGTTCGAGCAGCGGATAGCGCTGATTGCAGGCCTCTGCGAGCACGCGCTCGTTGAAAGCCAGCCACGAGAGTTCGCGGTTGAAATAGGGCGCATCTTTGTCCGCATGAGGGTCAATCCCGTGCGGCTTCTGCGGCGTCTCGGCGCTCACTATCGGCTTGCTGCTCATCGGAGATTGACCCGGCTTTTGTTGTCTTTGATCCGGCGATGCAGACCCATTGAGAGGCGCACCATCCGAAGGTGACGATTGATCGTTTGCTGCGCGCCTTGTTCCCATGGTGCCCCGCTGTAAATCACGAATTGCTCCCTGTCACATCACGTGTCACAGAATTGTCAATTTTGACACAACGAGGCGCGCTATGACCGATCAGTCAGGCACGATCAAATAAGTGTACGGCTTTCGGCAATCTCGGTGATACCGCGCTTGCCATTGGCATCGCGGCCCAATTGCACAATCACGTCGATCACGCTCGCAGCATATGCAATTGTGTCAGCGCGCGTCAGCCCGATGCCGGTCTGCATCACCATCAGCGAAAGCTGTTCGAGCGCGCCCTTAAGGCTGTTGGCGTGGATCGTTGAGAAGCTGCCCGGGTGGCCGGTGTTGATCGCGCGCAGGAAGCTGACGCTTTCATCACCGCGCAATTCGCCCAGCACAATCCGGTCCGGGCGCAAGCGTAAGGCGGCTTGCAAGAGCTCGTTGGAAGTCACTTTGGCTTCGCCCAATTCGCCCTTCACCGCGACCAGACCCACGCTGTTTTCGCCGGGAAATTTCAGCTCGGGCGTATCCTCGACCAGAACCACCCGCTCATGCTGCGGGATCTCGCCCAGCATGGCGTTGAGGAAGGTGGTCTTGCCCGTGCTCGTCCCGCCCGAAATCAGGATGGTTTTGCGGTGCTTGATCGCCTCGCGCAGAAACGCAATCGGCTCGTTCTGCGGATCGGGCATTTCGATTGTCGCCTCGCCCGCCAGCGGCCCTGAATCATAGGCATCAAGCGGCAGGTCCAGACGGCGGTGGCGTCGGATCGCCATGGTCCAGTGCTTGCGGCTCGCCGGAGGACCGCAAAACTGGATACGCGCGCCATCGGGCAATGTCGCGCCGAGCAGCGGGTGCTCGCGGTTGATCCCCTGATGCGAAACACGCGCGACCTGTTCGGCGAGCCTTTGCACCAGCCGGTCGTCAATTTCGGGGGTTTCGATCCGCTTCATACCGGGATCGGAGGCATCCTCGATCCAGACTTCGCCGGGCCGATTGACCATGATCTCGGTCACCGTGTCGCGGTCCAGCCAGCGGCGGAACGGGGCGAGATAGGAGTCGAGATAGACGCTGCGCTCGCCCAGCGCGGAGAGGCTGTCGGTCGGCGCGAGCGGATCGGCAGCTGCTTCTTCTCCTGCCGCGTGCCCCGAACCCCCGAGTTTATGGATATCAGCCGTCATCACATTAGACCTGCGGCACGCTCAGCGCTCAATTGCTCACTGCGCTGAAATCGAGCGAGCGCGCGGTGAACACACGGATCGGTTCACCCATGGCCACGCGGATTGTCGGGCTGCGTTGCCCGTCCTGTTGCAGCGCGGTGCTGGCCGCGCTTTGACCGGCTCCGCCAATCACCACTGACGCTCCGCCCGACGCTATCGCGCCAAGGCCGCCGACCACCGAGAGCAGCATGGCCGAGCCAAAGCGGCTGAAGAAATGGGTATCGACATCGCCCGCAAGACCGGTCGTCCCGTCGAAGCCCACCGCCGGAGACTGGATTTTGACTGTCGCACCGTCGGGCCGGATCAGATCGGTCCAGATCACATAAGCGCGCTTTTGCCCCTGCTGAACGCCAGACTGATATTGCCCGACAAGCCGCGAGCTGCGCGGGATCAGCACGCGCTTGCCGTCAAAGCTGCGCACATCCTGACTCACCACCGCGCGGACATAGCCGGGCACATCGGTGTTGATCGCGGTTTCGAGCACAGCAGGGATCATCGTCCCCTTGGTGACCGTCATCGACGGATTGTCCATCGGCTGTGCCTGAGCGGTGCCGCCGCCGACGCCGCCAATCGCCGCTGCAAACGCGCCAGCCGAGCCGGAGACAGCGTTGCCATTTCCGCCGCCGGAAGCGCCGCCACCGCCGCCGCCACCGCCGGTTCTGATGCCCGGCGCCTGGGTCAGCGGCGCCCCTGCAAACCGGCTGCCGTCAAAGATCAGCGAGGGGCTGGCATATGGATTGACCGCAGGCCCTGCGGCCGGGCGCGGTGCATTGGAAAGGATCGGTGCAGGCGCCGGGTCAGGGCGCGCCGTGTTTGGCGTGACCGGCTTGGGCGTGGCGTTCGCGTTCGGCTTGACCGCGGGTGTTGCAGGCTTGGTCGCCGCGGCTGCTGTCTGAGCGTTTGCCGCACCGCCAGTGCTCTCGCCTTCGGGAAGCTGGCTCGCATTCATCGCCCAGAATGTGGTCGCGCCGAGCAGCCCGACAATCGCCACACCGGCAGCAAGGCCCAACCCTTCGGTCTTCGCTTTGCGCTCGGTAACCGCGGGAAAGGCGCTGCGGCTGGCAAGGTCGATAATCTCGGCGGATTCGCTGTCGCGCGGATCACCTCCGCCGCCGCCATCGCCGCCGCCGTTCTTACCGGGAAGACGCATTGCCAGTCGCATCACTTATTCTCCATCAGATCGAGCGCGTCGGGTGCCGCGTGCGCGGGTGTTGTTCGCATTCGCGCTTGGCGGATTGGTGTTCGTCAAAGTCGCGGTGTCCTCGCCAGAACGCAGGATTATCTGCTCCGGCACCACGTCGAGCACCACGGTCTCTCCGCGCACGGTGTAATTGACCGGGCCTTCCTTGCCGTCGGGGCCGGTCATCAGGATCGCGGGAATCGAGGTACCTTCGGGCCATGTCAGGAACACCGCCTGTCCGTTGTCATAGGCGCGCGCGGGCAACAGCTCGGCATCGCCATCGGTTACCCAGTCGAAATTGAAGGTGGCCGGATCGCTTACGGCGAAGGGGTCGGTCGCGGCGGCAATCTCGATCGCATTGGCTTCGAGCCGCTGGGTCTCGGCCTGCGCTTCAGCCGCAAGGCGCTCTTCCTCCAACCGCTTCTCCAGCTCGGGATAGCGGAATTGCAGCACATAGAGCGGCGCGTTTTTGTTGCTGGAGACCAGATCGAACAGATAGGTCCGCTGGCTGGTGACAACCGTCATATTGGTCTTTGCGTTCTGTGCGAGCGGTTTGACGAACAGGATCGTCTGCGCCTTGTTGGGCTGAACCTGCCACGCGCCGCTGTCACCGATGGCGACGTTCTCGATTTGCTCGTCTGGCGCGAATTTGATGGTCGTCTGGACCTTCACCTTGCCACGGATTGTGACGACGGCGGATTCGTCGAATTCGAGGGTGACGAGCCGCGGGTCCTGCGCCAGCGCGGGGCTGGCTGCGGGCGCGAGGCCGATGGCCAAAGCGGCGGCGATGGGTGCGAAAACCAGCCGAAGCTGCCATGCGCGGATCATTGGGTGTTCTCCGGTTTGGTCGACACTTTGAACGCGCTGGCGGAGCGGAAGCGGTTGCCGATGCCGCGCGTGCGCGATGTTGACGGGGATAGTGGAGCCACCTGTCCACCGCCTGAAGATGTCGCGTAAATCCGCGTCTCGCGCCGTGCCTCGGAGCCGGCCACCGAGCCCGCATCGTTTGCAGGAAGCCCGGTCTGAACTTGAGCTGCGGTAATGCGGCGTTGTCCAGCGGCGGAAACCGCTGCTGCGGGGGTAGCCTGCGCAGCTCGGTTGTCGACTGTGACTGCGGGAGCAGGAGCGGCAGCGGGCGGCATTCGGCTCATATCGTTGTAATTGCGCTCTTCTGGTGTCGGGACCAGACCGAACACTCTCCAGCCCGCCACCATGGTCGCCGCGACCTTGAGCAGCATCAGCATCAGCGCAAAATGCACCGCGCCCACGACGAAGAAGCCCATCGCCGCCTGCGGGTTGATCTGCCCCGGCGTTTCGACAAGATTGGCCAGCACCGGCACCGCCATTTCGAGCATGATCGAGCCGCCCAGCACCGCGAATAGCGGAGCAATGGCGAGCATCACCACACCCTTGAACCAGCCGGTGAACAGCCCGCGCGTGCCGTTGAACAACACCAGCACCACGAATATCGGCCCGACCGCCAGCAGCAGCGCCAAACCGATGCGCGCCGTGACCAGCAAGCCGACTGTGCCGAGAAGCAGCAACAAGGCCCCCATCCACATCATGCCGGGCGGCGAGAATGCGTCGATCTCTGTCGCGCCGGTGCTCGCATCTTGCACCGCGAGGAACACAACATCGAGCTTGGCCGCGAAGGTCGCTGTTGCGCTGCCTTCTGAGCCGGTCATCACGCCCGCCAACCAATCAGGCCCGTCGATAAACAGATTGTAGAACACGGTCGAAAACGCTGCGAAACTTGTCGCAAAGCTCAGCACGAGCCCCAGCGTGATCATCTTGGGCAGAAGGGTGCGCACCGAAAGGTTGGAGCGCCCGAGCATCAGGCTTATCCCGAAAAACGCGACGTAGAAGATCAGCAGCATGGTCAGCACCAGCGCCAACTGACCGTCAGTGCCGAATATCCGCCCGAACGCCTGCTCGCTAACCTGCGAAGCGATGCAATCGACCGCCGTCAGCGAGGCAGAGACGCCCGAACCCGCTTCCTGAGCCGCAAGATCGCACGTGGTTGCCACTATTCGGCCGCCTGCGGAATGGGCAAGCCGTTGGCGTCAACCGGAGCGGCGCTTCCATCGGGCCATGCCTTGTTGGTGAGAGCGGGATACCATGCGCTCGGCTCATCCCCTACCGCTTCGCGCAGCAGGTCAAGCCGCCGCACCGAAGCCTCGCGGCCCGAAAGCACCGTCAGCACTTCGGGCGCGCCCGACAGGTCAAGCCGCACCACAACGCTTGCATCGGGTTGCCGCACGAGGAAACAGCGGCTGTGCGCGGGCAAGGTCCGGATCAGGGCAAGCTCGTGATCGGTGAGGCCAAAGCCGTCGCAATAATCCTCTGGCCGCGCGCGGCTGTTGGGCATGAACACCATGGTCGCGGTTTGCTCGACCAGCGCGGTCGAAATGCGGCTTTCGAGCGCATCACGCGCCGATTGCGTGGCAAATCCGACCAGCGCATTGCGCTTTCTCAGGGTCTTGAGCCAGTCGCGGATGCGCGCGGCGAACACCTCGTCATCCAGCGCCTTCCATCCTTCATCGATCAGGATCATGGTCGGTTGACCATCGAGCCGCTCGTCGATGCGGTGGAACAGATACATCATGGTCGGCGTGCGCAGGCGCGGGTTTTCGAGCAGCTGCGTCATGTCGAAGCCGAGCACGCGGGTATCGAGATCAAGTGCATCGCGTTCATTGTCGAACAGCCAGGCGTGTTCGCCACCATCACCGGATGCATCGCCAATCCACGCGCCGAGCCTATCCGCCAGATCACCCGGTTCGGGGCGCCTGGCCCCCGCGAGCAGCTCCTTGAAATGGCGCAAACGGCGAAGGCGCGCATCGTTTTGATAAGCGGCATCGACCGCCGCGCTGATCAGCCCGAATTCCTCCGGACCATCCGCCTTGAGCAACACGCCGAGCCAATCGCGCAAGAATGCCTTGTTGCCCGGCGTGTCTGGCAGCGAGAGCGGGTTGAAACCGGTCGGCTCGCCCGGATTGATCCGGTCATAGCGCCCGCCGATCCCGCGAATGAACAGCTCCGCCCCGCGATCCTTGTCGAACAGGATCGTGCGCGGTTTGAACTTTTGCGCCTGCGCGGCGAGAAAGTTCATCACCACGGTCTTGCCCGAGCCGGACGGTCCGATGACCGAGAAATTGCCCAGATCGCCGTGGTGAAAATTGAAGAAGAACGGGGTCGCCGAGGTCGTCTCCAGCAAGGTGACCGCATCGCCCCAATGGTTTCCGCCTGCTTGGCCGAGTGCGAAGCCGTGGAAGCTGCCAAAGCCCGCCATATTGGCCGAAGAGATAAGCGCGCGGCGAACGATATATTCCTCGTTACCCGGGAATTGCGCCCAGAATGACGGTTCGAGATTGGTGTCCTCCCGCACCGCAATCGCACCGGTATCGGCCAGAGCCGCCGCACAGGCTGCGGTCGCGTCGTCGAGCCGGTTCAGCGAGCTCTCGCGCACCAGCACGGTCAGATGGTGATCGCCAAAGCCGACCCCGCCATTGCCCAGCGCATCGCGCGCCGCCATCATATCGTTGCGCTCCGCCGCCGCCTCTTCATCGACCGAGCGCGAGCGGCGCAGCGCCAGATCAATCCGCTCGCGCGCCGTGGTCCGCTCATTCGGGGCGTAACTCTCGGTCACGATCATCTCGTAAGGCAGCCGCAACAGCGGATCGAGCAGGCCGGGCGAAGTCGCCTCGGGATAGTCTTTCAGCCCGAGGATCGCCGAGAAATCGAGATCGCCAGACCCGCGCAATTCCATCGCGTCTAAGCCGAAGCTGGCGCGGCGATAGGGCAGCATATGGCCGATATCGGTGTCTTCATGCGGACGACGCACCGGGCGCATTTCGCCATTGTAAAGCGCCGAGAGCAATTCGAGCATTTCCGAATTGGTCGATCCATTCTCGCTACCGGGCGCGGTGTAATCGCCCAGCACCACTGCGCCGTATGACGACAGCGAGGCGACAAGGCCCGTGATCGCGGCCTTGAGGCTGCGGATATCCTTGGGGTCGGCTTCCAGCTCGTCTGCGCCGCGACGCGAGAAGAACTTGCTCACCCTCTCGGGCAAGCCAGCGGTGCCGCGCGCAGGTCGTCGGATCAGCGTCACGAACTGGTCATTGATAAACAGCGATCCGCCCGCCAGCCGCTCTTTCCAGCGCGCATCGATATGGCGCGAGAGCGGGTCGGGGAATTCGGCATCCAGCTCCACCTCGACCCGGCGACGGATCACATGGTGATACATCACAAAGCGCGCATCGAGCGTCGAGCGCAGCATCACTTCGCGGGTGGCTGCATGGGCGTTTAGCGCGTCAGAATCCTCGGTTTCGAACAGCAGGCCGGGCACCTGGATCGAACTCATCACCGAGCCGTCGCGCAGCAAAACCGTGCTCTCGTCGATCAGCCGCTCATAGGGCAAGCGGTCGCCCACGCGCGCTTCCTTGGCGCTCCATGCGGCAGGTCCGATCCACTTTGTCATTCCGGCCTCCTTGTGTGGGCCATCATCGTTTCATCAGGGCGCGTAGCTGTTGCAGCCCCACCTTTTGTAATTCGGAACGCGCGGACACTTCGAAACCTTCGTAATCCAGAGATCGAAAATGCGCGGCTCACGCAAGCTCGCGAAATAGCCGATTGTGTGCATCACCACCGGCACGATCATAATCAGCCAGCTTTTGAGGATAAGAAACGCAATCGTCGTCACCATCAGATTGATGATGAAGAAATTCATCGTCACCCCCGCAAACATTTGAGGGCGGGTTAGCGCTCTGTGCACGGGTTGACGGGAGAGCTCGCTCATGGCCTTCGCCTTATGCCGCCGCCGCCTGAATGCCGGCGACAATGCTGGCCGCGCCGAACAGGATGAAGACACCGATGATGACGGTCGCGCCAAAGCGCCAGTTCATCCGCCCGGTCAGCATCATAAAGCCAATCGCCGCAACCGCCATCACAGCAACGGTGGTGGCCACAGTGCCAAGCAGTGTGCCCTGCAACCATGCGAGCGCTGCGACAATCGGGCCTGCACCCTGTGGGTCAGCGGCCTGCGCGAAAGCGACGCTCGGCATCATCAGCAGCGCCATCAACGCGGCAAAACGGGCTGGCAGACGGAACAGCGAGTTCATCAATTGGGTCACTTCCTTATAACTCTTATGCGGTTTGCCAGAGCAAGCTATTGCCCGGCCATACGTGAATGGTTCGACAACCGGCCCATGATGGCGGCGACATATTCCCTGGTTTCGGTAATGTTGGGCACCCCGCCAGCGCGGATCACGCGGCCCGGCCCGGCATTGTAAGCAGCGAGCGCCTTTTCGAGATCCTGGTCAAACCGGTCGAGCTGCTCGCGCAGATATCGCGCCCCGCCCTCAAGGTTCTGCATTGGATCGTCGGGATTGACTCCAAGATAGCGCGCCGTGCCCGGCATCAACTGCGCAAGGCCGCGCGCGCCCGCAGGGCTGACCGCGTTTTCGCGCCAGCGGCTTTCCTGCCAGACGAGCGCTTCGAGCAGGCTTTCGCTCAAGTCAAAGCGGCGCGAGAGTTCGGCGATTTTGGCGGCGTAGCGCGGGGGGACACCGGCGGCATGGGCGCGCAAATCTGAAACAACCATGTCAGGTAGGACAACCGAGCCGAGATCGACCTGAGGTGGAGCAGCATCGATACGGCGCGGGCCATTCGCGGTGATCGGCGCAGACAAGAGCGCGGGATCGATATTTGTGACACTGGGGTCAATGACCGGCGTGCCGGGCACTACGGTCCCTCCGGCCACCCAACGGGCACCATCGGCATCGAGCTCCATCACATCGGCATGCGCCTGTGTGCCCATTGCGGCAAGGGCAACAGCCAGCGGACCGGAAAGAAGAACATTCACGCGCGCAAGAATCATCACAATCCCTTTATCCTGCCCCCAATGTCTATCCTAAATGACACGCGGGTGACAGTGCCACGCAATCTGGCGCAGCTTGGCGCTTGGATGGGAGTTAATCAGAGGGGGCAAAGTGCGCGCTCTGCCCCCTCCTTTCGCCAGCACTGTTCGAGGCCTTCGTTGCAAGACCGAACGACGCGGCAAACTGTGTTTTGATCAATCGCGCTGGGTGATCTGATCGGGTCGCGCCTGAAATTCGCCGCGTTCGAGCATTGCCAGCGCGGTGCGCGCCAGCTTGCGTGGATCGCGCACCCGGCCATCCGCCGTTTCAAGCTCAATCGGGTCATCGCAATCGAGCGCAGCTTTGAAATAGGCCTTGGCTTTATCGGTGCTGCCAGCTTGCGCGTGAACAATCCCGAGATTGATAAGCAGGGCAGGATCTTCCGGTGCGTCTTTAAGCTGGGCTTCGAGCCGGGCGATCGCCGAGCTCTGCGCTGCGGTAAAAGACACCGTCGCAGATTGCTGGGAAGTTGCCATCGAAGCATCGGAATTTGTCGCCTGAACGTCCGCAGCACCCGACAATCCGGCACCAGCCAGCGCGATGGCCATAATCGGTAGGTTCATGATTTCCGTCTCCTTCTCAAGCACATGCAGTGTGAGCCGAGAGTGGATGAATTGCAACAATTTTGTAATATTGTCATTGTTAGGACGTCAAATCGCATCAAGATATTGATTTATCTCAGTTTTACAAATGTCATAAATCCCCTCTGGATAGCGTGTGGATAACTCCGAGATGTCATAATTGTCACAGAAATGTCGTGTGACAGGGGAGTCACAACTAATTTTATCCTGCAAAAATTCTGTCACTAACCAGCCCTAGCGGAGCCTCGTGCAGACACGCTGCGCATCATCGATTCTCGGTTTCAGGGGACCGCTCGCTGTGAAAAATATTCAACGCACTCTCGTTCTTGGTTGCAGTCTGGTCGCTCTCGCAGGGTGCGGCGCGGATGAAATCGTCTCGCCCGGCACAAGCGGCGACATCATCATCAGCAACCCGTCGCCAAGCCCGACGCCGACACCATCGCCGACGCCAACACAGGCTTTGCAGACACCCGCAGCCGGGTGCCCGACCATCGCATCGACCGGCGGTCTTACCGATGCAGGCACGCTGAGCGGCCCGACCGGCGAATACCGCGTCTGCACCTTGCCCGCGACGTTCGACGTTGACGACAACCTGCCCTTCATCGCCGGTCTCATCTACCAGATTCAGGACGTTGTCACGGTGGGTTCGGACCAAGGCTTTGGCAGCACCGGAACCGACGTGACGCTGTCGCTTGAACCGGGCACAATCTTCTTCGCGCAGGCTGCATCGGCTCTTATCGTCAACCGCGGAAACGAGCTCGACGCAAGCGGCACCCCGACGATGCCGATCATCTTCACCAGCCGCGACAACATCCTCGGTCTCAACACCGACGGGTCTCAGGCGCAGTGGGGCGGCGTTGTCATGCTCGGCCGCGCGCCGGTATCCGATTGTCAGGATCAGGTGTTCAACACCGCTGGCAACCCGAACGCCAACGCAACCTGCCAGCAGCGTCTCGAAGGCTCGGCCACGACCTTCTTCTTTGGCGGACCGGACAATGCGGACAGCTCTGGCACATTCGAATATGTCCAGATGCGCTTCTGCGGCTTTGAACTCACACAAGGCAACGAACTCCAGTGCCTGACTACCGGCGGCACTGGCAGCGGCACCACCTTCAACCATGTCATGTCGTTCAACAGCTCGGACGATGGCGTCGAATTCTTCGGCGGTTCGGTCAATATGAGCGAACTCGCCGTGATCGGCGCTTCGGACGACTCGATCGACGCTGACTCGGGCGTCATCGCGAACCTTGAAACCGCCGTTGTGGTCCAGCGCGGCAACACCGGTGACAGCATCGTCGAATTCGACTCGCCGGACGATCTTGCCGACGGCACG
The DNA here is from genome assembly GCA_039025455.1 of Pseudomonadota bacterium. Taxonomy (GTDB): domain Bacteria; phylum Pseudomonadota; class Alphaproteobacteria; order Sphingomonadales; family Sphingomonadaceae; genus Erythrobacter. The sequence continues at coordinate 35,549 of JBCCOF010000009.1, forward strand.
CCTGGCAATGCGCTTCCGCAAAGCCGGATGCAGATCAACAACTTCACCTTCGCGCAGCGCTCGTCCGCTTCCGGTCAGGCCATTCGCGCGCGCGGCGGCCCGGCTCTTGGTCTCAGCAACGGTGTGATCGATGTCGACACGGCGGACGATGTCTGCATCCGTCTCGACGAAGTGGGCACTGTGAACGCGGTTTCCGGTATCGATTCGGTGGTCTGTGACGGCGCGAACCGTCCGGTCCGCGGTTCGAGCGGCGCCTCCGATGCGCAGGTGCAGGCGGTTGTAGATGCAGGCACGAACAACAACCTGCTGTTCACTATCTCGCTCACCAGCGGTCTGGTCAACGGCGCGAACGAGAACGGTGTCACTGCATTCGACCCGACCGCTCTTTCGTCGTTCTTCAGCAATCTCGGCTTCGTTGGTGCGGTGCAGACGGATCTGAGCGCCGACTTTGGCGACTGGACCTGCAACTCGTCGATCCAGGACTTTGGCAGCGCTACCGGTGATTGCACCTCGCTGCCGATCTACTGATCGCGCCTTTCGGATAAGGGGAGGCGCCGCTTTGCGAGCGCCTCCCTTGTTCATTTCTAAGGGTCACGCTTGGCCCGCCATATCTTCCCGGTATTTTCAGGGCCAAATCACTAAGGGGGTCTAGCATTATGTCGACCGGCACGCGCCTGGCAGGACTGCTGCTTCTCACTACGTCGCTTACCATTCCAACGGTTCTCCACGCGCAGGCGAATGACGATCCTCCGGAGGAGCCTGTCGAAGCGGTTGATGATGACGCTGCGCAGGATGACGACGCCCTGCAAGATGATGATCAGGATCAGGGAGCGGATATCTCGGTCCCGGGCGGCGCAGGCATTGTCGTTGTCGGCCAACGCCGCCGCGATCCCGAGCGCAGCTCGACACAGGTGCTCAACGTCCTGACCGAAGAGGCCATCGCGCGCACCGGCGCTGGCGATGCAGCCGAAGCGCTTGGCTCGGTAACCGGCCTTTCGCTGGTTGGCGACGGGCGGGTTTTCGTGCGCGGTCTGGGCGATCGCTACTCTCTGGCGTTGCTCAACGGCTTGCCCCTCCCAAGCCCCGAACCGCTGAGCCGCGTCGTTCCGCTCGACATCTTCCCCACCAACGTCATTTCTTCCGCGCTGGTGCAAAAGACCTACTCGGCCAACTTTCCGGGCGAGTTCGGCGGCGGTGTGATCAACCTCACGACCAAGGCCGTTCCGGTCGAGAACTTCCTTACCGTCAGCGTTGGCGCGAGCGGAGACACCGAAACGACCTTTGAAAACGGCCTGACCTATTTCGGGTCGGACTTGGACTCGTTCGGCTTCGACAATGGCAACCGCGACATCCCGTCCAACCTGCAAGCATTCTTCGACAGCGGAGAGCGGATTGGCACGGTTCCGCTTTCGGTGAGCGAAGGCATTGCCGGACAGCTGTTGCCGCTTAACCTCGTGACTTTGCAAAGGGTGCCCCAGCAGCGCGCGAATTTCTCCGGCTCGATCACCGGCGGCCTGTCGCTTGATCTGGGCGGAGAGACGTTCCTCGGCATCATCGCCACCGCTTCGATCAAGAACAGCCTGCGCAACCGCTCGGTGCTCAGCCAGAGCGGCAGCGGCGATTTGTCGGAGGTTTTCCAACAGCAGGAAACGTTCATCACCGATGAGAACATCCTGGTGAACGGTCTGCTCAGCTTTGGTCTTGATATCGGCGATCACACGATCCGCTGGACCAACCTGTATATCCGCGACACGCTGAAGACTGCGCGCCTTGCGGAAGGGTTCGACATTTTCCCGGGCGAAACCGGCTTTGACTTCCAAAACCAGCAGACCGCATGGTTTGAACGCCAGCTTCTCGATACACAGCTTGTCGCCGAGTTCGACTTCGACTGGATCGATATTGATCTGCGCGGCGGCTATGCCCGCACCGATCGCGAGGCTCCGTTCAACACCAGAGTCAGCTACACGCGGACCAATCTCTCCGGCGATCCGTTCGGCGAGTTCTTCGTCGCCTATTTCAACCAGCTCTCCGACGCCGGCATCACCACGGTCGCGTTTGACGATCTGCAAGAGGAGCTGTGGTTCGGCGGGATCGACCTTGGTTTCGAGGTAACCGACTGGGCCGAGCTGGTGGTTGGCTATGCCTATTCGGACACACAGCGCACCTCGTCCAGCCGCGAGTTTCGCCCGTTCATCTCGGCCGATCCGTCTATCCCCGAGCTTGACGAGTCGGTGGTCCCAGCGCTCGGCCTGCGCCGCCCCGGTGACATCATCAACGGTGCGACTTTGGCGGGTTTCAACGTAACCCTGACCGAAGCAACGCCCTTCCCGACCTTCGACGCCGCGCTCGAGATTCAGGCTGGCTATGGCTTGGTCCGCGTCGTGCCGCTCGACACTCTGACCTTTGAAGCAGGCCTCCGCTACGAGGACGCGACGCAGACGGTTGCGCTGGACCAGACGATCTTCAACACCCCGATCCCCGGGGCAACGCCGACCAACTTGCTCAACGACTACATCCTGCCCAGCGGGACGATCACGTGGGAGCCGATTGACGACCTCCAAGTCCGCTTCTCGGCATCGCAGACCATCGCCCGCCCCCAATTCCGCGAGCTCGTCGAGCAGGTCTATTTCGATCCGGAATCGAACCGCGAATTTCTCGGCAACCCGCTTCTGGCCGACAGCGAGCTGATCAACCTTGAAGGGCGGGTCGAGTATTATCTCGGCGGGCCTAACCGCATCAGCGTCGCAGGCTTCTTCAAGGATATCGATAACCCGATCGAGAACACGCTGATCTCGGCTTCGGGCGTTGTCCGCACCAGCTTTGCCAATGCCCCTTCTGCGCAGCTGTATGGCGCGGAGATCGACATTGCCTACGGCTTCGATCTCGACAGTCTGGGCGGGAGCTTCTTTGAAACCAAGCAGCTCCTGATCCTTGCCAACTACACCTACACCCAGTCGGAGATTCAGGTCGGCGCTGACGACGTGGCTCCGATTGTGGGCGCACCGCAGCAGCTTGCGAGCCTCCTGTTCGACGATGGCGCGCCGCTGGTCGGCCAGTCGGACCACATCGCGAACTTCTCGATTGGCATCGAGGACACCGAGAAGACGCAGCAGGCGACCTTCCTGTTCAACTATGCCAGCGAGCGCGTCACTCTGCGCGGCGGCGCTTTGCCCGACGTGGTCGAGGACCCCGGCCTGACGGTCGATTTCGTCGCGCGGTCAGAGGTCAAGACACTGGGCGTTCCGCTTGAGCTGTCGTTCCAGGTGAGCAACATCTTTGGCCGCGACAACTTCGAATTCCAGGAGCTTGGCAGCAATCGGATCGAGATAAACACCTTCGAGGTTGGCACAGCCTTCTCCCTCGGGCTGAGCGCCAACTTCTGACCCGCGCGCGCCTCGCACGAAGCGCACGATCACAGCACCGACAGCTGGTTCATCGCCGGCAGCGGCATGCCCACGCCGGTGGGCTGCTTGGGCCTGTACGGAGCCTCCAGCGTGGCCAGTTCCTCGTCCGACAAGGTGATGTCGAGCGCGGCCACCGCCGCATCGAGATGATGCGGCTTGGTCGCGCCGATGATCGGAGCCACCACCGCGGGCCGCGTGAAGTGCCACGCCAGCGCCAGGCTCGCCATCGCATCGCCGCGCGCCTCGGCCAGCTCGGCCAAAGCGCTCACAATCGCGCGGTCGGCCTCGTCCTCCGCTTTGTAGAGCATCTTGCCCACGCCGTCGGTCTCGCTACGCACCGTCTCCTCGCCCCATGGCCGCGCCAGCCGCCCGCGCGCCATCGGGCTCCACGGGATCACACCGACGCCTTCATCCTCGCACAGCGGCAGCATCTCGCGCTCTTCCTCGCGATAGAGCAGATTGAGCTGGTTCTGCATCGCAATGAACGGGGTCCAGCCGTTTGCACGCGCCGCCTCCTGCGCCTTCGCAAACTGCCACGCATACATCGAGGACGCGCCGAT
>JBCCOF010000010.1:0-38256 GCA_039025455.1 Pseudomonadota bacterium
ACACCATCGCCAAACCACAGGGCGAATGTCATCCGGCCAATGGTGTAGAGATAACCGAGCACGAGCAGATAAAACGGCCAGTCTGACTTTAGTGGATAGCGCAGCAACGACATCACAATCTCCCACAACACGAAACCTTTAATTGAAACGTGTTATAAACAAATTACAAAAAATTGCAACACGTTTCAATTATGCCGTGCTCACGAGGCATTCTGGCCAGCCCTGCCTTCGCAATGCCCAGCGCAGCAAATCTCCAGTCAAATGCTAGTGCCCTCTGGATCCATCAGCGCACTTCTTTCGTATTGAAGTAAAGGCCCACGCATTGCCGCGTCGCGCCACTTTCCTTCCAGACGATTGCCATGAATGACCCTCATTTCCAGCGGCTGACAGATCTGATCCTCGCAGCGCTTCGTCCCCCTGCCGGCGCAGGGCGGATTGTGCTCGCATTGAGCTTTGGTGTTCTTGTGCATCTCGCCTTTGCCGCAGGCGTGCTAGCCATGATCGCGGCGATGTATTTCGGACTGAGCAAAAGTCTGGGCACAGTGCCGTGGCCTCAGGCGCTGCTGGCCAATGCGTTCCTTATCCTACAATTCCCGCTTGCTCATTCGCTTTTGCTGACAAGCCGGGGCGGGAAGCTCCTCGCGCGCCTCATCCCCGGTGAGCATGGGGCCACGCTCAGCACAACAAGTTACGCGCTGATCGCCTCGCTGCAGCTGCTCGCGTTGTTTGCATTATGGACACCCTCGGGGACCGTGTGGTGGAGAGCAGAGGGCACAGCGCTTTATGCGCTTAGCGCAGCCTATGGCGTTTCTTGGTTTTTGTTGCTCAAGGCGAGCTGGGATGCAGGGGCAGAGGTGCAGTCGGGCGCGCTCGGCTGGATGTCACTGCTCGCCAAGCGCAAACCGATCTTTCCAGACATGCCGACGACAGGGCTATTCAAGCTTATTCGACAGCCAATTTACGTCGCCTTCGCGTTAACCTTGTGGACCGTACCGGTCTGGACACCAGACCAATTGGCACTCGCGATCAGCTGGACAGCCTATTGTCTTCTCGCCCCGCGGCTTAAAGAGCGGCGGTTTGCCCGGCGCTATGGCCAAACTTTTGAAAGCTACAAAACCCGCGTGCCCTACGCCCTGCCAATTCCGCGCAAGAAAGGTCAGAAATGATTGAGGCCAGCCTGCTCGTAACTTCGCTGCTTTTCGGAGGCACAATTCTCTATGCCTTCGGTTTCGCCGCCTTCGTATTCACAAACCTGCCGGCGAAAACAGCCGGGCCGCTTATCAGAAAAGCCTTCCCGCATTTTTACCTGTTCGTGCTCGCAACCTCGGCTTTGGCCGCAGCTTTATGTGCAACGCGCGACAGCGCCAGCGCCCTAATCCTGGGCGCTATCGCACTGACCACCATTGTCGCTCGGCAGATAATCATGCCTGCCGTAAACGCCGCCACTGATGCGGGAGCAAAGGGACGTTTCAAAGCTCTCCACACACTGTCAGTGGTGATCACATTAGCTCATATCTTCGGTGCAGGCGCAGTGACCTTGCGGCTTTCGGCCTTGATCTGACCGCAACAAGGAATTCCAGATGGAAGCGACCGTTGAGCTTAGAGAGCTGGTCTTGCCCGTAGACCTTGGCACTTACGGGCCAGACGATGTTGTGCCGGATGCGCATTATCTCGACTTTACGCTAACCATCGATCCGAAGCTCGCCTTGGTTGAGCGGGACTCAATGGATGCAATCTTTGATTACGACCCCCTGATCGCAAAGATCGACGCCATTGCTCGCGACCAGCACTACGAGACGCAGGAGTGGTTGATCACGCGGATTGCGCGCGCCTGTGTCCAATACGCCGAGATCAAGGCTGTTGATCTGCATGTCTATAAGGGTCCCGTGCTTGCGGGGTCAGGCAAGCTCGGTGTGCGCCTCAGCCTTGATCGCGCGGAGATGGACCGGCTGTAAAAGGCTCTTGGAGCAGGCTTCGCCGAAAAGCTGCTCGGACATAGGCATCCCAAGGATTGCAAACTGAGACAAGGATAATTGCATTCGAAGTCAATGCTGCGTAATCCATCACCCGAGGGAGAGGCTTCGACAGCGCGTCGTGGAACAGCAGCATTTCATATTCCTGCCCGGCTTCATGTGCGACGGGCGCCTGTTTGTCGCGCAGATGCGCGCGCTCGGCGCGAAAGGGCATGCGTGCACTGAGGCTGACCTCTCAGTCACGGACACGATCGAAGGGATCGCGGAACATATTCTGAGCCAAGCGCCCGCCCGGTTTATCCCCGTTGGCCTGTCTATGGGGGGCATTGTTGCGCTGGAGCTCTATCGCCAAGCGCCCGAACGCATCGGCCATCTGTGTCTGCTCGGCACGACCTATCATAAGGACAAGATGGGACAGCAAAGAGCAGAGCAATTGAGCCGGGTTCGCGCCGGCGAGCTTGATTTGGTGCTGCGCGACGAATTGAAGCCGAACTATATGCATCCGGACAATCGCACGCCCGAGCGGCTCGAGCTGCTGAACGCCATGGCGGACGATCTCGGCGCGGCGGTGTTCGAGACCCAGACACGAGCGCTTGCGAACCGACGCTCTTACGCGGATCTGCTCGCACAGGTTGAGTGCCCGACCCTAATCATGGTCGGTGAAGAGGACTCTGTCTGTCCACCTGCCCTGCACCGCGATATGGCGGCTGCGATCCGCGGTTCTCGCCTCGAGATCTTGCCAGCATGCGGTCATCTGATCGCACTGGAAAAGCCAGACGCGATCAGCGCCGCTCTGTTGGACTTGATCGGCACAGCGAGCCGCGATGAACCGGACGCCCGCCTGTGCGGGATAGACTGAAGGACCAGAAGACGTGCAAGAATTCGGACCATCCTTCGGAACGCTGAACTGGGCTATCATCGCCGCCTATCTGCTCGGCAACCTCTATCTCGGCTGGCGCATGAGCCGCCGGATCAGCAGCGCGGAAGACTACAATTTCGGTGACCGCTCGACGCCTTGGTGGGCCATCGGAATCTCGGTCATGGCGACCTATGTCAGCGCGCTCTCTTTCCTCGGAGGCCCTGCCTGGGCCTATGGCGACGGCATGGCGGCGCTCGCCATTCACATCAATTATCCGCTCGTAATCTTTGTCGTGATCGTCTTTTTCCTGCCGTTCTTTTTCAACAGCGGCCTGTCTTCGATCTACGAATATCTCGAGCGGCGATTTGGCCCCGCATCGCGGACGGTAATGAGCCTGTTGTTCATGATGTCCCAGAGCATCACCACTGCCTCGATCCTTACTGCGACCGCGATTGTGATCACTTTCGTTACCGGCATCGAACCGCGCACCGCGATCATCGCCATGAGTATTATCGTTGTTCTCTACACGCTGATGGGGGGCATGAACGCGGTGATCTGGACCGATGTGTTGCAGGGCGTGATCCTGTTCATCGGCGCGGGGATCGTGCTCTATTTCCTGCTGGTCGACGTCGCTCCGATGTCGAACGCGCTCGGCTTCCTTGCCGAAAATGACAAACTCAATCCGCTCGACACCAGCCTTGACCTGACCATTGCGCCGACCGTCTGGTCAGGCGTGCTCGCGATGACGCTGTTCCACATCACCGTTTACGGCGGCAATCAGATGATGGTTCAGCGCGCGATGGCGGCCAAGAATATCGGCGATGCGAAGAAGAGCTATCTGATGATGGGCTATGGTGCCTTCGTCATCTACTTCCTGTTCTTCTTCATCGGCGCACTGCTGTTCGTACATTTCGAAGGAAAGCCCTTCGACCAGACCAACGAGATCATCCTCACATTCGCCAACTCGCTGGCGATCCCCGGTCTGATGGGTATTTTGGTCGCTGCTGTGCTCTCCGCTTCGATGTCGAGCCTGTCATCGGCGTTCAATTCGCTCTCAACTGTCAGCGTCGTCGATTTCTACAAGCCGTTCGCAAAGCGTGATGCCAGCGAGCGTCACTATCTCAATGCGGCGCGCGTCTTCACGCTGGTGTGGGCGGTGATCGTTATCCCTATGGCGTTTGCTTTTATCGAGAGCGGAGGCTCAATTCTGGAGACATTGTCCAAGGTCGGTTCCTATCTAGTCGGCGCAAAGCTGGCGATGTTCGGCCTCGGCTTTTTCTCCAAGCACACCAATGAAAAGGGCCTGTTGATCGGAGTGGTTGCCGGCTTTGTCAGCCTTGCTGTCGTGACTGGATTTGCCGGATTTGAAGGCCTCTACCCTAATCTTGCATGGCCTTGGTATGTGGTGCTGGGCGGCGGTGTGAACATCGCTGTTTCTTGGATCGCAAGCGTTTTGATCGGCGGCTTTCAAAGCGAGTGGCACGAACATTCCGTACCGGGCCAGAAGGCCAAATTCGCAACCTCCGGCGCCCCACAATCGGACAATGGATGGTATGTCGTACCCGGCCTTGCCGAGGCGCCGGTCTGGGGTCTGCTCATCGCCTTCGCCGCGATAATTCTCTTCTTGGCCTGGTTCGGATCACTGGTTTGACCAGCGCCGGACTGAGGCGATCACACAGCTTTCACTAACCGGAGCAACTCCTGAATGCGCAATACCGACTTCATCCACACCACTCACGTGGGCAGCCTGCCCCGCTCGAAAGCGGTCACCGATTTGGTTTTCGCGCACGAGGCTGGCGAGACGATTGATCCGCACGAGTTCTCGAACACGCTAAAGGAAGCAGTTGCGGATGTGGTGTCGCGTCAGAAAGAGGCTGGCGTTACCGTCGTTTCAGACGGCGAGATGAGCAAGATTTCCTATGCGACCTATATCAAGGATCGCATCACCGGATTCGACGGCGATAGCCCGCGTCGCCCGCCTTCCGACCTCGAAGAGTTTCCCGGCTTCCTCCAACGCCAAGCAAGTTCCGGCGGAACGCCCACTTATAAGCGCCCCTGCTGTGTCGGGCCGATTGCTGTGAAGTCGATGCAACCGCTTGAAGATGACTTGGCGAACTTTGCGGCCGCGCTTGAGGGTTCTCCAGACCTGCATGGCTTTATGAATGCGGCATCGCCGGGCGTTATCGCGCTGTTTCAACCCAACGAATTCTACGACACGCAAGATGATTATCTCGAAGCGCTCGCCGAAGCGATGCGTCCCGAATACGAAGCCATCGTGGAGGCGGGTTATCTGCTGCAACTCGACAGTCCTGACCTCGGGTTGGGTAGGCATATGATGTTCAAGGGCAGACCGGATGAGGAATATGTGAGCCTCGCCAACGGTCATGTCGATGCGCTTAATCATGCGCTTCGCAACGTGCCGAAGGATCGGGTCCGCATGCATGTGTGCTGGGGCAATTACGAAGGGCCGCATCATCACGACGCGCCAATGGAAGTCGTTCTGCCCATCGCGTTGCGTGCAAAGATCGGTGGGCTGTTGTTCGAAAACTCCAATCCGCGCCATGCGCATGAGTGGACCGCTTTCGAAGCGGCGGACATTCCGGAAGATATGACGCTGATACCGGGCGTGATCGATTCAACCACCAACTTTATCGAACATCCCGAACTGGTCGCGCAGCGGATAGAGCGTTTTACCAATATTGTCGGGCGTGAACGCGTGATCGCAGGATCGGACTGCGGCTTTTCGACCTTTGCGGGCTTCGGCGCTGTCGATGAGGACATTGTTTATGCGAAGCTTGGAGCACTTGCCGAGGGCGCACAAATCGCTAGCAACAAATTGTGGCCATGACGCTCAAACAACGCCTTGCCGACGGGGAGCCGCTGATCGGGACTTTCCTCAAAACGCCATCGCCCATGGTGTGCGAGGTGCTGGGGCGAAGCGACTGTGATGCGGTTTGCATTGATGCCGAGCATTCGCCTTTTGACCGGCGCGACATAGACGCATGCCTTCACGCGCTTGGTGCGGCTGGAATGCCGTCCATTGTCCGCGTTCCCGCGCTTCGGTCCGAGCATATTCTCAACGCGCTCGATTGCGGCGCTGAGGCCATTCTCGCGCCTCACATCGCAAGTGCTGAGGATGCGGAATTCCTCGTCAAACAGTCGACCTATGGCACCGGCAGAGGCTTTGCCGGCTCCTCGCGCTCGGCAGGATATATGGCCCGATCCATGGCCGAACACATCAGCGCCAGCAACGCTGCACGCTGCGTCATCGCTCAATTGGAAGACAAGGAAGCGCTCGACAATCTCGACGCAATCCTCTCGGTCGAGGGTATCGATTGTTTCTTTATCGGGCGGGCCGATCTGACGGTATCGTTGGGCCTCGACAATCCCAATGATCCCCAAGTAATCGGAGCTGTCGAGCATATCTGCCAACAGGCCGCCACCATGGGCCGAAGGGTCGGGATGTTCACTTCAAACGTGGATGAACTGCCGAAATGGCGCGAATTGGGTGCCACGCTCTTCCTGCTCGGCTCCGACCATTCGATGATGCTCGAGGGGGCGAAGAGCCTGACGAGCCGCGTGCGCGCCCACTTCTAAATTCGATAGAACCGTTCCGCATTCGTGCAGAACATCGCGTCGATCTCATCCGACGTGTGCTCCTGTGTGAGCGAAAGATAGGCACGCATGGTTCGCTCGTACGGGGCGTAGAGCTTGTCGACCGGGAAGTTTGAACCAAACGCAATGCGTTGCGGGCCGAAGACATCAATCGCGCTCTCGATCAGCGGGCGGATATGCGCCTCGGTCCAATCGTGTTTGAACATGCCAAACCCGGACAATTTGCAAATCATGCCGGGAAGCTGCGCCAATTCCTTAAGCCCTGCGCGCCATGCGGCCATGCCCGCATCGGAAAAGTCACTTGGGCTGCCAGCATGGCAGAGCGCCACCCGCAGCCCATCGACCTTGCCCAGAACCTGGGCCGTTTCGTGCATCAAGGGCGGCGTAAGCTGAAGATCGAAGGAGAGGCCTCTGCTGGCAAGCTCCTTAAGGCCCGCCACAAACGCCGGGTCCTCCAGCAGCGTGTTCGTTCCGGTCTTCGCATCCTCTTCCGCGCTGCGCCCTACAATTTGGCGAATACCGCGAAAGGCCGCGCTCTTGGCATGCTCGTCGAGCACGTCACCAAGGTCATCCGAACACAGATCGGCAAACGCAACGATAGCATTCGGCAGACCGCTGTCCTCGGCGCACTGCTGGACCCAGCGCGTCTCTTTCAGGCTGTCCTCAAGCGCCACGCCGACCTGAATATGGACCGACTTGGTCACAGGCAAAGCAGCAAAGTCGACGCGCAAATCATCGACCAGATAGTCGCGCTGGATTGGCGCGGGATCGCCGAAAAAGCGTTTTACCCCCCGCTCCATCAACCACGGATAATGGCAATGCGACAGGTCCCACAAATGATGGTGAGCGTCTGTGATTTGAGCGGGAATATACATGGCTACTTGCTAAACAGAGGTGGCCAATTGGCGGCGCAAAGCGATGTCATCCCAGATGGTTATCTCTTCGGGGATCCGACCGTTGATGATGCGCCAATGCGTGATGCCCATGATGAATGCAGGCTTCCCCGTCGGCTCCCCGTATATGCCGGGATACATATGATCGCCCGCCATCGTCCAACGCACCGCAATATCGCTTCCCGCACCGCCCAGATAAGGGATTTGCGCAAGGTGATCGACGCGGAAGCGCAGATTGCCAAAGCAACCGAAAACCGCCTGAGACTGCCCCAAAATCTCGCGCTCGCCATAGAGTGACCGCAAGCCGGGCCATGTCGCTTTCACACGAAAATCATACGCGTCTAAGACCGCATCTGCGCGGCCAGCCTTCCAGATTTGCTCAAGGACAAACTCGGCCAAAGCGCGTGGGTCCGACGCGGCATCCTCAGGCGCGTCGCCACCCAGCGGGTCCATCCTCGCTACGGCATCGAATTCCTCAGCGTGGTGATCGATCAGCGAGAAGCCCTCGGCCTTGTCCTTCTTCGCCTGTTCTTCTGCCACCGCCTGCGGATCGTGCCCCAATTGCAGTGCCATCGCTGCATAATCGCGCGCGAGCCATTCCTCATAGATCCGGTTGTCGCGGCAGGCGCAGTCCGCAATCGTTATCACCTTGATCGCCTTGCCCGTAGGCGGCCCGAATTCGGTCGGCCCCAGATTGGTCATCGGGCTGTTAATCAGGTGCGAAGAGTAGAAGCGCCCCTCCCCGTCGTCTGACCAAATCACATTGTCCGGATTGAGGTGGCGGTCGGGAAACGAGTCGAGCGTTGCATGGGTGTTGGCCACCACCGTGTCGGCACCGACAATATCGCCTGCGAGCGTGTGTATCGCGCAATCGGCGGTGTAGTAATCGAGGCACTTTTCAACCTGCCGCTGATGCCAGATACGGTCGGTGATCCGGACAATGTAATCCGGAAAATCGACGAATTCTGCGTCAAAGCCCGGCAGGTCCATCCGCCGCCCCGGCACCGGATTGAGCAGCTCTGCCTCGCTTGTGGTGGCGACCTCTGTGATCGGCAAGGCGCTCACTGCGCGGTCCACCCGCCATCCACCAGAAGGCTGTGCCCGGTTACCATTTTCGCCGCAGGAGACGCCAGATAGAGCACCGCATCCGCGACGTCCTCAACCGAGCCCACTTTGCCAAGCGGGATCGAATCGCGCACGAACTGGCTGAACTTTGGATCAGCCAGCATCGGCTTGGTCATCGGCGTTTCAATGAATGTCGGCGCGACCGAATTCACTCGAATACCCTGATCAGCCAACTCGACGGCAAGAGCCTTAGTCAGCCCCTCCACCCCGTGTTTGGTCATGCAATAGACGGTGCGTCCGGGCGAACCGACATGACCCATTTGCGAACTGACATTAACAATCGCGGCTCCGGTTTGCATCAGCGGTACAGCCGCGCGCGTGATGCGATAGAGCGAGCGCAGATTGAGGTTGATCATGACGTCGAGATCGTCATCGCTGACCTCGACCATGGGTTTCGGCCTGTTGGTCCCAAGGTTGTTGACCAAGACATCGAGCCGTTCGAGCGCGCCGATCCGGTCAAGGAACGCATCGCTGCTCGCATCCTGCGCCCAAGTCTCTCCGCGCTCCCCAAACTCGTCAGCGAGTGATGCCAGATCATCTGACGCCCGCGCGACGGCGATCACGTGCGCGTCTTGCGCGGCGAGCGACAGCGCAATCGCACGACCAATGCCTTTGCTGGCTCCGGTTACGAGCGCTGTTCGGTTGGAAAGTGCCAAGTCCATCAGTGCGCTTTAGGCGCGTGCGTCGCGGTTACCAAGACGGCTACCACCGGTTCGACGGATCGATTGCACAATGCGCGCTCCGCACACGGATCAATGGTCGCGGTGTCACCTGTTCCCAGAACTTCGGTTCCGCATCCCTCAATCGAGAGCGCTCCAGATTGCACGAAAACGACCTGATTTTCGGCGACTGCTCCAAGTTCCAGCGCTACACCCGGTTCGATACGCACTTCTTCAACCGCAAACTCGTGCGGCCAGTTCAATTGTCCATCGCTGTGCACGATCCGTCGGCGCGCAACACCTTCAGAGCGTTCGCCGGGCACTTCGTCAGAGGCGAGCACGCAGCACCTACGCAATGCCGCTTCGTCAAATCGCTGCAAGGCGTCGACTTGAGCCTGCGATGTGCGCGGCATGGGCTGCATGCCTTTGTCGAGTTGCTCCCCCGCAGTGGTGTCGATGAGCCTACCGCTTTCAAGCAAGACCAGTCCATATTCCTCGGCCATGTCGAAGACATAGGGCGCCCACATCACACGCCCCGGATCATCACCGCCTAGGACGGCAAACAGAAAGCCGATGTCATCGCCCACATTCTTGAAGTCGCGAAACAGCTGGGTCGGGATCGAAATTGCATCTCCGGGATGCAAAATCATCGAAGCGTCTTCGCCGGTTTCGCCTAGATCAAAAGACCAGGTGCCCGAATGCACATAGAAGAACTCGGCTGTGTCGTGGCTGTGCTGTGAATTGACGCAGCCCGGCGGTTGCCGCGCGCCACCGATGTTGAAGCCATGGGGGATCGCTATGTGCACATGCTGTTTGGGATTTTCGGACACGCCAGGCCCGATGATCGTGAAGTTTTCCTTCTGGTCCGACCCCGGAGTGCGCGTGTCGATGAAGGCATCATAGCAAGGCTTGAGCTCGCTATATCGTACCAGCCGAATTGCAGCAGAAGTCCCGCTCTGCTCCATTACGCATTCTCCCGAAACCGCGCTTTGATTAGAGATTTTTTTGCATTCGAAGTCAACAATGCGAATAAACGGATTTCTGGGCTTTTCAAGCGCGCGAAAACGCTCATTGTGCATCGGCTTGGTGGCGCGACGATCACTGTTCGAACAGGTTTTGACATTGCATGACTTCTGAACGCGATCTCGACATTGAAACTGCCAAATCGGTGGCGCGCCAGTTTGAGAACCTCTGGGTGACAGCTCCGCTTGATGATCTCGCATCATCGCTCAAGCCTCATTTGGACGCGGGCTACAAATGGCGCGGTTCGCGACCATTCTACGAACAGCCTAGTCTCGACGCTTTGTGCGATAACGTTTTCGCGCCCCTACGCCGCGCATTCTCGGACTTGGACCGACGGTCCTTTCTGGAGATAGCCGGCACGAACGACGCCGATGATGGAGCAAGCGTCTGGACTTGCTCGCTCGGCATGTTGTCGGGAGCCTTTATTGGCGAGTGGTTGGGCCTGAAACCAACTCGCCAGCTTATCCAGATCCGTTTTGCTGAATTCCACCAAGTTGTCCGTGGCAAAATCAGTCAATCGGCTCTTTTGATTGATCTCGCCGACGTGCTCCAGCAAATTGGCTTGGACCCATTCCCGAACCAATTGGGATCAAGGCATATCTTCCCGCCCCCGCTAAAGGGATTGCGTGCAAGCGGTGAGCAGAGCATCGCGCAAGGCGCGAAGACGATGGCCTTGCTAAATCGGATGATCGCCGATCTCGACCTATTGAACAAAAGCGGCAACGACACGTGCACGCCGGAATATCTGGCCCGTTGCTGGCGCGAGGATATGGCCTGGTACGGCCCTGCCGGTATTGGTTCGATGAAGACAATCGAGCTGTATCAGCAGCAGCACCAGTTCCCGTTTCGACAGGGGCTCAAGAACAAGCGGTATCATGGCCATGTCGCGCGTTTTGCCGAGGGCGATTTCGCCGCATTTTTTGGCTGGCCGAACCTCACAAACTCGCCGCGCGAAGGCTATCTGGGCCTGCCAGAAAGCGATACGAAGGGCGAAATGCGCGTAGTCGATGTCTATCGGCGCGAGGGCGATAGGCTGGCGGAAAACTGGGTCATCATCGATTTCCCGCATTACTTTATGAGCTTTGGCATCGATCTGATCGCCAATGCCGTCGCGGCTCAGAACGCGTAGAGCGCTCAAATAAGAAGAGGGGCCAGTGGCCCCTCTCCTCCCCCAAAACTGGAGTTATTGATTTAGAAGCGGGTCCGCACTCGGACACCGTAGTTCTGCGGGAACAAGAACGATGTCTGCAGCAGATCGTCACCGCCATTGTTGTTCGACCGGGTCAGAACCGCTTCATCTTCGATGTTCTCGATGAACAGCTCGATCGCATAGTCACGATTGGCCGAGTCCCACACAAGCCGGAAGTCGGTTTTGGTGAAGCTGTCTTGCTGCGCCGAGGGATCGATCGCGAAGAGGTTGGAGGTGTTGAAACCATCGCTGTAATAGAATTGCGCGATCGGTGTCAGCGTGCCGCCGTCGCCCAAGTCAAACTCGTACGATCCGATCAGCGTCATCGTAAACTCGGGCGAGAACGTGGTCGTTTGGCCTGCAAGATCGACGAACAGATCGGTCGTCCCGTTGTTCAGTTGATACGGCGAAGTTTGACCAAAATCGCCGTATTCGGAGCTGATGTAGGACGCGATTGCCGTGAGGTTGAGCGCATCGGTAGGGTTCCACGAGGCTTCCATTTCAACCCCGTAGACGTCGATGGTCCCGCTGTTTTCACTGAACGTAACGCCGATCCCGGTGTTCGGATCGATCACCTGGAACTGAGCCAACAGATTGCTGTACTCGGTGTAGAACCCGGCAAGGTTGAACACGAGTGCGCCGTCGGCCAGCAGGCTCTTGACGCCAGCTTCATAAACCACCGATTCTTGTTGATCTGTGGTCGACCCGTTGTTGTTGACCACGCCCGACAGGAAGCCGGTTGATGTGGTTGCATAGAGCAAGACATCGGGATTGATGTCGTATTCAATCGCAACCTTGTAATCGACATTGTCGAACGTACGGCTCGCCGTGTTAGCGCCCGCTGCGTTGCGGTTGATGGCGAAGACATCACGGCTATCCGGAAGAACGGCTGGTGAAGCACCTGCGGCAAAGGCGGGCACCACGGTGACCGGACCATTGGCTGTGAAGTTGCTGCCGCCGCCGGTCAGATCCTTGGTCTCTGACGAATAACGCAGGCCGCCCACGATCCGGAACGAGTCCGAGAGTTCCAAGGTGCCTTGGCCATAGATACCGAAGGTCTCGATATCGATGAAAGCGCTGTCTGCGAAAAAGCCGTTGAAAGAGCGGTCAAGGCCAGCAAGCGGTGTTGAAAGGAAAACCGGCAGGCTCAATGGCATGCCATTTCCATCCAGAACCGGAGCGTTGCTGTTGTTCAGGACCGGCGAACTCATCCGCGTATCCTGACGCAGCGTCTGGTTATAGATCGAGAAGCTGAAGAAGGTCTCGTCCTGCGAGTAGTAAACGCCGCCGGTGAAGTTGAAAGGACCGTCGAACGCGGTGTTGAACTGAAGCTCCTGTGTGAAGCTTTCCAGCGTTTCGTCAAACCCGCCGATCGAGTGCGGGCTCGGGCTGAAGTCGAAATCGAACCCGAACAGGTTCTGGAAGTCGGTGTAAGACGTGATCGACTTGATCGAAACGTCACCCAGATCGAGGTTCATTTCGAGCGACGCCACGGTCTCTTGCAGATCCACGTCAGGCACATAGTCCTGCGAGATGGTGTAAGGGCCGGTGTCAGGCCGTCCGCTGTTGGCCGCAAACAGGCTGGGCGAAGCGCCCGAACCGCGGGTTGGCAGCGCGCAATCCTGCGACGAGCCGAACGCGTCGGTGTGGCCCGACGGGCTCACATTGCGGCACAGGAACGTGTAGCCAAACAGACCGGCTTCGCGGCCATCCTCGGCGGTGTGCTGAAAACGAGCGATCAGGCTGAAAGTATCGGTCGGCTCCCACAGGGCGCTGACACGGAAACCCTTATCATCCTGCTGGCCGATATCGGGACCGGCGAGGTTTTCGATGAAACCATCGCTCTTAGTCACATAGCCTGCGGCACGAAGGGCCAAGGTGTCGCTGAGCGGCACGTTGATGAAGCCCTCGCCGCGGAAGGTGTCGAAGCGCTCATAACCGAAGTCGAGCCCTGCGCTGAACACATCAAGCTCGGGCGCATTGGTGCTCAGGTTGAGCGCGCCTGCAAAAGTGTTGCGACCATAGAGAGTGCCTTGCGGCCCTTTGAGAAATTCAACCCGCTCCACGTCGAAAAAGGCGCGCGTCTGCTGTGATGCGCGAGCCTTGTAGACGCCATCGACATAGGCACCGACAATCGAGCTGTTATCAGCAAAGGTGTTGCTGGAGTTGGCACCGCGAACGTTGAATTTCGCATCGTTTCCGGAAAATGCGAAGTTGACGCCGGACGTAACAAGCTCAAGCCGCGACACATCGGTGATACCCGCAGCGTCAAGCGCCGCTTCATCGAATGCCTGAATGGAAGAGCTGACATCCTGAATGTTCTGCTCTTTCTTGTTCGCGGTCACGATGATGATGTTGCCATCTTCTTCCGCGCCCTCGGCTTCCTGCGCGAACGCCGCGGTGTGCCCCGTCATGGCAATCGCGCCGACCGAAACACCCATCAGAAGACGGTTTGAAATCTTGTGCATCTCACTCTCCCCAATTCTAAGAGCTTGGCGCCCTTGGTTCGTGTCATCCCGCTACGAAGCGCCAAGTGGCAATTCAAGCCAAGATTGACTTCGAATGCAGAATTTCGCCCTAGATGTGACAAAATTGCAAACTTTCTTCCGGCTTTTGCGATTGGTTCGCATCTTATATGCTGAAAAATAGACATTAAATTTCTTGCAAATTTCCGCACTGTTTTGATTTCGAAGACAAAAATTGAGGGGACTCGGGCGCTAAACTGCACTCGACAACGCAAAGGGTGTCCGTGTAGCTTCACTCCATATGAAGGCCGATAACTCACCAGCTTCCGACCGGAAAAAGGCAGTCACATCTTACGATGTGGCCGCTCTAGCAGGTGTTTCGCAGTCGGCGGTCTCGCGCTGCTACAAGCCGGGGGCTTCGGTTTCGAAGAAGATGCGCGCGAAGGTGGAACGCGCGGCGCAGGAGCTTGGCTATGAACCCAACGCGCTCGCCCGCAGCCTCATCACCTCGCGCTCGAATTCGGTCGGCGTCATAATCTCCAACCTCACCAATCTCTATTACCCCGAGGTGCTTGCGCAGCTTAGCCAGAACTTTTCCGAGCGCGGCATTCGCGTCCTGCTGTTTGCCCTTGAAAGCGAAAGCGAGGCCGATCGTGCTCTATCCCAGATCTGGCAATACAAGGTGGACGGCGTCGTTTGCGCGGCGAAGCTGACGAAGGAACAGATCAGCGAGTTTTCCGACCGTGGGATTCCGCTGCTTTTTTACAATCGGCAAGCAGGCAGTCACGCCGCAAGCGCGGTCTGCTGTGATCAAGCCGACGGGACAGAATTGCTGGTCGAGGGCTTGCTTAAAGCCGGACACACATCCTTTGCCTTGCTCAAAGGCCCTGCGGATTCAGTCGTTGGCGTTGAACGCGAAGAGAGCGCGCGCGCAACTTTGGCCAAAGCCGGCATCAGCGACATAACCGAATTGCATGGCGACTTCTCCTATGAAGGCGCACGCGATGCGATCCGCCACATGATGGACACAGGCGTGAAGCCTCCGCAAGCGATCATCTGCGTGAATGATGTCTCTGCCATCGGCGCGATTGATACGCTGCGCAATGAATTCGACTTTGCTGTGCCCGACCAGATTTCGGTTGTCGGTTTTGACGGGGTTGGCCCGTCGAGTTGGGCCAGCTTTGGCCTCACCACAATCCGTCAGCCGGTGCGGCGCATGACCAAAGCCGCGGTCGATATGATCCTTGAGCGTGTGGAAACGCCCGAGCTTGCCAACGAGAAACGCGTGTTCTCGGGGATTTTTGTCAAAGGCAGCTCGGCCCGGATCGCCGCCGGGGACTAAGCGACAGGCTTCATTCCCTTGGGTACGTCGATCGGAGCCAAATTGCGCGCGCCATTCATATGCTCGAGACGGGCGAATACATCGACGCCGACCTGCGCATAAAGATCGAGCAAATCGACCAACACCCAGTTTTCACGGATCAGGCCGTCTTCAAGGCGCCAAAAATCGAGGCTGCGCAGCAACACCTCCTTGCCGACAGGTGCAATGCCCATCCATCCGTCATGGGTGAGAGACAGCCGCATATTTGGCCAGCCGGTCTCGCAGGCATATTCGCCCTCCCCAAACCAGTGCGACATCAGATCGCCCATCGCATCAAGCTTTCGGTCCGGCATGGCCTTAAGAAAGGGAATCTGGTGCCAGTTGCGAAAACCGGAAACACCGCGCGAGGTCCCGATCCCGCTGGGACCGTACCAGTTGAACCGCGGATGCCAGTATTTCTCCAGCTTCATGATCGCGGGGTCCGGGTCTGCCGGGTGAGCGCACAAAGCCTCAAGCATAGCAATCACATGCACTTGCGCCGCGCTGCCATCGCCGCTTGCAGTCAAACCGTCCTGCGTCATGGGCGCTGGAGTGCATAGGAACGCGCCATATTGCGGAGCCATCGGCCAAACGCCGGCCTGCATCATCAGCTCGGGAATGTCCCAGATCGCCTGAACCTCTGTGACCTTCCCGTCTTCGAGGCGATAGAATTCGTGGTAGCGCATGTGCACCAAATGGCCGTTCGGACGGATCCCCAGCCACGGCCCGAGCATGGTCCCCATGTAATTGCCCATGCACCCGACCCAGTGCTGGCCCTCTGGCGTGGTCCCGGCGAGGCGGATCATGTCTCGCCGCTCAAGGTCCGGAATGGCCGTCAGCAGCGGAGTGTAGAGATTTTCAAGCACCGCGTCCGGGCCACTCAGCGTCCCGAACGGATGACAGAACTTCGCCTGCGCATCCTTCGCGAACAGCGCCTGTAACGCCGTGCGCACCCGGTCGAGATCACAGGTTTCGAGTGCCTTTGCAAAGGGCTCAAAGGCGGACTTGATGGTTTGCGGCGTCACGCTGTGCGACCTTTCCGTGAAAGCGCTCTATTCGACCGGATCGCGCGGTGTTGCCGCTCCGGCATAGGGCACGTTGCGGCCACCATAGCGCCGAACGCGGACATTGGCTTGCTCACCGTGTCCGGCAAACCCTTCAAGCGCGCAAAGGCGGCTGCAATATTCGCCCATCGTGGTCGTCGCCTCGTCGGTCAGCACCCGTTGATACGTGCATGTCTTGAGGAACTTTCCAACCCATAGCCCACCGGTGTAGCGCGCGGCTTTCTTGGTTGGCAGCGTATGGTTGGTTCCGATCACCTTGTCGCCATAGGCCACATTGGTGCGCGGCCCGATAAACAGCGCGCCGTAATTGACCAAGTTCTCAAGGAAGAAATCATCGTCACTGGTCATCACCTGCACGTGTTCATTGGCATAGTCATTGGCGACTTTGAGCATCTCTGCGTGGTCTTCGCAGACAATCACTTCGCCAAAGGAGTCCCAAGCCTTGCGCGCGATCTCGCGGGTGGGAAGGATTTCCAGCAGGCGCTCGACCTCGGCCATCGTATCGCGTGCCAGCTTTTCACTGTTGGTGATTAAGATCGCGGGACTATCAGGGCCGTGCTCCGCCTGACCAAGCAAATCGGTCGCGCAAATCTCGCCGTCGATAGTCTCATCGGCGATTACCATGGTTTCGGTCGGCCCTGCGAAAAGGTCGATACCGACGCGGCCGAACAGCTGCCTCTTTGCCTCTGCGACGAAGGCGTTGCCGGGGCCTACCAGCATATCAACGGGGTCGATCGACTGCGTCCCCACAGCCATCGCGCCGACCGCCTGCACACCGCCCAGCGCATAGATCGCATCCGCTCCTGCCATGGCTTGCGCAGCAACGATTGCAGGCGCAGGCTGACCTTCGAACGGCGGAGCGCAAGTTACGACGCGCGGCACGCCTGCCACTTTCGCGGTGATCACCGACATATGCGCCGATGCGAGCAACGGGTATTTCCCGCCTGGCACGTAGCACCCTGCGGCATTCACCGGGATATTCTTGTGACCGAGAATGACGCCCGGGTGGGTTTCGACCTCGATATCCTGCAGAGCCTTACGCTGTTCAACGGCGAAATTGCGAACCTGCTTCTGAGCAAACTCGATGTCGTGGATCGCCTGTTTGTCGAGGCTGTCGATGCACTGGTTGATCTCGTCATCGGTGAGGCGGTAGTCCTCCCGGTCCCAGTTATCGAACTTTACGGAAAGCTCGCGGACGGCATCGTCTCCACGCTTTTCGATATCGGCCAGTATCCCCTCGACGGTCTCGCGCACCTGTCGCGCCGCTTCCAGACGCACTTCGACATCAACTGCTTCTTTGAGCCAAACCGGCATTGTCTCACCTTTGAGTTTTGAAATGAACCCGCGCAGCCAGCACCCAGCGAACACGGCTTTGTCGATCCGTTAGCGCATCTTTGCATTCGAATGCAAAAGCTTTGTGCAGGGTCACCCGCTCGGATCATAGAATCGCGCTAGGGACAGCTGCCAAGACAGGTTATTCGGTTTCGAGATTCGTCTTGAAAAGCCACAGCGCGGCAAGGCCAAGCAGAATACACCCGACAGACGCGGCGGTAACAATGCCCCACCCCAATGCCGCAATCACCAATCCGGAGGCGAATGACGCCACGACCGAGGAGAGCGCGATCAGCGTATCATTGGCGCCCTGAACTCCGGTTGCCTCGGCGGGTGGAACCGCGGCTGCCAGCATGGTGGTTGCCCCCACAAAGCTGAAATTCCATCCGATGCCCAACACGATGAGCGACCCGTAGAAGTGCATCGGGCTTAGGCCCGTCATGGCCGCGGCCCCAGCCAGCGCAATCGTCACAAGGCCAAAGACCGCGATCAACTGCGCTCCGAACCGCTGGATCAGGAATCCCGTAAAAAAGCTCGGCGCGAACATCGCGATCAGATGCCAACGGATGACATCGCTTGCCATATCCTCCCCGTGCCCGCTTCCGACCATGGCAAGAGGTGTCGGCACCATCAGAAAGACCATGACCCCCTGCGAGACAGCGGCAATCCCGATCGCGCGCTGAACTGGTCTGCGCCGCAAGATAGTCATAACGGTTGCGCTGTCGCTGCTCTTTGCTGAGGTCTTGTCCGGATCGCTGGCCATTCTGACCAGCAGCAAGGGCACCAAACCCACCAGCGACAGTGGAACAAGGGCGGCATAGGCACCAGCCAGTGGCATGCTCTCGATCGCCGCGCGCGTGGATGTGAAGAGTTCCGGTCCGATAATCGCCGCGACAAGGCCGGAGGTCAGCATGAAGGAGATTGCAACCGGCTGAAGCACCGGATCGACAACCTCGCCAGCCGCAAACCGGAAGTATTGAAACGCCGCCCAGCCAGCTCCCATCAGGAAATGCGCAACACAAAGCAGCACGAAGCTTTGCGTGAAAAGAGCCCATGTCGCGAGCCCCGCGCCTAGAGTGGTCAGCGTCCCTCCGAGCATGAACCCGGCCCTTCGCCCAAACCGACCCATTAGGATCGACAAGGGAGCTGCCGCCAACAGCGCGGCGAGCGACTGCACCGAAGTGGGCAGCGTCGCAAAGAGCGGCGTGGGAGCGAGCGCAAGACCCGCTAACCCGCCCAGAATAAGCTGCATCGGGAATGCCGACGCAAGAACGGTGTTAGCCGTGAGCAGGCCCAGAAAATTGCGGTTCTTCAGGATGGTAAAGACGTCCATTGCCTCTTCCCTTGGCCAATTAAGGGCCGCAACTCCAGCGCGAACTCGCTTGCGTTGGATGATGCCATATCCGCCCAGCCGGCGCCGGCACCATAAAAATCGAAATCCGCTGGAAAAATGGTGAATAGCGCAATCCACCTCTAACCGGTCTCGCCCATTGAACTCCCGAATATGCAGGGAATTTCAAACCGGCTGAGATCTTCAAGCGGCCATGAGCCCCGGAATTCCGGTTGTCCGACCTCGTCTTTATGGCTGACAACCAGTTCGCGGCGATGGACTTGGAAGATCCATGGAATAACCCGCTTGCTGTCACCAAGACTGTCCGCATTCTAACCCGATCACACCGCGGCAATCTGCAAGATGTCATCGACGTGGGAATGCGGCGCGTGCGCGGCCACAAAGCGCTCAAGCTGTGCCTGATTCTCGCGCAAAGCTGCTACAACGCAAACTTGACGATCAATGCTTTTCAAAAGCGCACACTATCCATTGTTAGCCGCTTTGACACCCGCAACCGAGCCAATTGCTCACACTAGATCGGTTCTGGATCTGGTGAGTGTGAGGGACATCAAAAGACGCTCCGAGTTGAGGCTTGGTGGCTTCTTTTGACCAACTTGAATTAAATCCGCGCTGGCATCCGTTTCCAATTTGGAGGGTCGCGCAATGCGATCCTTGAATGATCAATATGGAGACCAACAAAATGAAACTTCGCTCAACTGTCGCACTCTTGGCACTCGCCGGTGTGGCGGCCACCGCCCAGGCCACAATCCCCATGCTCGACGAAGAGTATATGGCGCGCGAGGAAGAAAAGCGCATCATCAACACGCCGATTGCGGGGATCGAAAACCGCTTCTGGTTCGATTACCGCATCGACGTGACCGAGGCACAGAAGGAGCTTCGCAGCGACCTGAACCGTGCATCCGACCTCGAAGATGTCAGGGATGCCTGGGAAGAATATGCCGACGAGTTGAAGGACGAGCGCGAGCATTACATCGATGAAATGGAAGAGCGCGGCTATCGCTATGGCACGGTGACGGTTGGCTGAGGCCCAAAGGCAATCGCCCATAAAAAGAGGGGCTGGCAGCGATGCCGGCCCCTTTTTGTGTTCGGGTTTTAGAGCACTTTCCGACCATTCTGGATTACCCTGACGCGACCCCGCAGGGGCGGGCCGCTTTTGGCCCAGCGCTGCGTCGCTCGTTGGTTACTATGCTCGGGCATGGCTCCCTCCTCGCTTCTTTCGCTGAGCCGAAATCGGCTCCGTCAGGGCGAACCAGAGTGGCCGGGAAGTGCTCTAAGGGGCGCTATTTGCGCCAGCCTTGCTTCTTGGCCGCCGCTTCACCCTCGGCGTCCAGCGCGTCGCCAGCGGCCATATCCTGCGCCAGCGTCATCACATCGCCGAGGCTGCCCGCCTGACGAAACTCGGTGGTCTGCCCTTCTTCCAGAGCAAAGGCCCGCTCGATTGCCCAGCCTTGCGCGTCGCGGCACGCAATCCCGCCTTCGCCGCCGCTCTGATAGGCGCGGCAAAATTCGCCTTCGCTGTTCTCGAAGCTCAGCAGGATGCGGTCGGCGTTGTCGGCGCTTTGTGCCGAGGCGAGCTGTGTATCGAGCATTCCGGCGAGCTGCGTATCGGCATAGCCATCGAGCGTCGGCTCGGTCTGCCAAGGCTGGATGATCGCCACCACCAGACAGGCCGCGAGCGCAGGCCCCGCAATCGGAGCCCAGCGCCGGATCGCGGGGGCAAGCCCGCGCTTCTCGCGCTCCTTTGCGAAGCTCACGACTTCGGCGGTGTCGGATGCGGTTGCTTCCTTCGGGGTTTTCAGCATCGCGGCGAGGTGCTCCGGCACCGGCTGTTCCAGCACAGGGGCAAAATGCGCGCCAAGCTGCGCCTTGAGCGCGCGGTGGCTTTCGACCTTTGCCGCCAATTCAGGATCAGCGGCAATCGCCTGTTCGACGCGCGCTTTGTCTTCGCCTTCAAGCTGATCGTCAGCGAAAGCGGCGAGTTGTTCTTCGGTGACCATCACCCGGTCTCCTCCAGCATTTGCATCAGCGCATCGCGCCCCCGCACCAGCCGCGAATTGAGCGTGCCCGTGGGGCAGCCCACGATCTTCGCGGCTTCTTTGTAAGAATAACCCTCAACCATCACCAAAAGCACAGCCTCGCGCTGATCCTCGGGCAATTTGGCCATGGCTCTATCGACCATGGTGAGCTCAACCCGCGATTCCTGACCGCCATCAGAGCCCACGGAGAGCCCGGCGTCCTCATCGACGAAAGTCTCCCGCCTGCGGGTGCTCGCGCGGCCTTCATCAATGTAGATATTGCGCATAATCCGATACATCCAGCTGTCGAGGCGCGTTCCCTCCTCCCATTGCTCACGGCGGGTGAGGGCGCGTTCTATGGTCATCTGACACAGATCGTCGCCATCGCTCGGGGAACCCGCAAGCCCGATTGCAAAGCGCCGCAAGCGCGGCAGCAATTCGAGCACCTGGCTTTCAAAGGATGGGGCTGACATCTGTGCCTTGGCTGTGGATTAAACGGACCGCGTCGTTCGTTTAATCCCTGCTTAAGCCAAAAAAGTAGAAAGAGACAGCCATGCGGCGCACGATCATAGCCATTTCTGCAGGCCTTGCTTTGGGTTTGCCCTTTTTCACGGGCGGAACGCTGGCGCAGCTGCGCGCGCCGGACGTTACCGGACCGGTGGGCGGCGTAGCGGATCGGGTGACCGATATTGTCGATGACACGGTGGAGCGAACGCCGGGAGATGTCACTCGCACGGCCAATCGCCTGTTGCGACTGAGGGATCGCACTTTGTCGCGGCTCTTGCGGCGCAATTCGGAGCTGATCGAGCGCGATGCCAATGGCGATCTGGCGCGGCGCGGGGAATTGGTCGCGATGGGGCTTGATGCGAAGGGGCGCGCGGCGTTGCTCGAAGCGGGCTTCACCGTGGCCGAGCGCGAGGAAATCGAAGGGCTTGGACTGTTTATCACGGCTCTTAAGGCTCCGGCTGGGGTAAAACTGGCGGAGGCACAGGCTCTTGCGCAATCGCTTGCGCCCGATGCGGAGATCAGCCCTGACAATCTCCACTTCCCGTCGGGCGAGGGCAGCGGCACGGCATCGACCGCCAGTGCGATTCTGGCGAGTAGCTCTGCTAGCGCGCCCATCAACATGGAAATCGGCGTGATCGACACCGCACCCGGAGCGAGCATCAGGGTCTCTGGCGAAGGCGCTTTTGCCAAAGGCGCGCCCAAGCCCGCCGACCATGGCAGCGCTGTGGTCAGCCTGCTGTCCGCGACCGGTGCGCGGCGGATACGCGTGGCCGATGTCTATGGGACGGACCCTGCGGGTGGAAACGCTCTGGCGATTGCGCGCGCTTTGGGATGGCTGACCAAATCGGGGAGCCGTGTGGTCACCATCAGCCTTGTCGGCCCGCGCAACACTGTGCTCGCTCGCGCAATCGCGGCGGCGCGCAAGCGCGGCGTTGTGGTGGTGGCCGCCGTGGGCAATGACGGGCCAGCGGCTCCGCCTGCATACCCTGCTTCCTACAGCGGCGTGATCGCGGTGACCGGCGTGGACCGAAAGGGCCGCGCCTTGATCGAGGCCGGACGCGCGCTCGATCTCGATTATGCAGGGCCGGGAGACCGCGTTTACGCGCTGGACCGGCGCGGCAAGATGAAGCGCTGGCGCGGCACCTCATTCGCGACCCCGCTGGTCGCCGCGCGCATCGCTTCGGCGCTGGGTCGCGGTGGAAACTGGCGGGCCCGCGTGGATGCCGAAGCGCGCGACCTGGGCAAGAAGGGCGCGGATAAAATCTACGGTCGCGGCCTTGTTTGCGCAGGGTGCGGGCAAAAAAGATGAATTTTTTCGCAGCGTCGATGGATTAAACCCGACAGCCGGTTCGTTTCCTTTCCGAGCGGCCAGAAATGGCGGCGAGAAATTCGAGAAAGGAACACTCCGATGAAAAATGCACTGATCACAGCAAGTCTGATTGCCCTTATGTCAACCGGCGCTAACGCGCAGCTTCTGGGCGGCGGCGGTCTCGGTGGCCTGCCGAGCGCCGGTTCTGTTGGCGGCACCCTGAATTCCACCACGCGGACAACTTCGCGGGCCACTACCACCGGTCCGGCGGTCACCCGCACCGTTACGCAGACCACCACCACGCAGGCGGTTGATGCCAATGGCGCGAATATCGGATCGACGGTCACCAATCAGGCCAACAGCACAGCGAGCGGCCCGGACGCACCGCTTGCCACCGCACCCATTGGCGCAGTGGGTGGAGCTTCGGGCAATTTCGCCGCCGATACCGCAACCCGCAGTGTCACCACCGGTGTCGCCGGAAGCGTCAATGGCAGTGCCGAAACACTCAATGCTGCTGGTCAGCTTGGCGCTGGTGGGACGGTTCGCGCACCTGATGCCTCGGTCGCTGCACCTACAGTCGCTGCACCCGCAGTTACCGCTCCTACGATAGCTGCACCGAACACCGCCGTCGTTGTTCCGGGCAGCGCTTTCGTCAGCACCGGCCCCGTGCTCGGTAATGTCGGTGTTCGCCGCACGGCGGTTATCGGCGCAGGGATTGCTCCGATCCAGCGCTCGCAGGTCGTGACCTATATCGACACGCAATACCGCACTATCCAGCAGGATCTCGCCGGAACCGGCGCGATTGTCGAAAAGCGCGGCGAGCAGATCGTCGTCTCGATGCCCGCCGAAGTCACCTTTGCCTTTGACAAGTCCGACATCCGCCCGCGGTTCTACCGGCCCCTGAACGCTCTGAGCGCAAGCCTTCAGAACTTCCCGGCGACCTATGTCGATGTGATCGGCCACACCGATTCCAAGGGAACCGACGACTACAATCTGGCCCTGTCACAGCGCCGCGCATCCTCGGTCGCAGGCTATCTGTCGGCCCGCTCGGTCAGCCGCAGCCGGATTTCAACCGAAGGGCGCGGTGAGTTCGAGCCGGTTGATACGAACGCGACCACGCAAGGCCGCGCAGCCAACCGGCGGGTCGAGATTATCCTGACCCCTGTAACCACCTAGAAGAAGCGAGTGATGGACTGAGGACTACCCCGCCCCCTGACTGCGCCGCAGCCCAACCTCAAGGGCCCGCCATCCCAAAATGGGTGACGGGCCCTATCCGGTCTCATTTCCAATCCCACACTGAGACGGCGCGGACTGCGGCAGGATCATCCGTTTCCCAACGTCCACTTTCGCGTATCAGAAGCCGTCGATCGGGATGCCGATAGTCATTGCGGGATCGCCCTTGCGCATTGAAGGCCCGCGTTTGCCGTAAAGCGCATAGCCGTCGATTGGCGAGTAAAGGCGTTGCACCTCTTTTCCAGTGTAATCGCGGATTGTTCCTATGAGATCGCCCTTGAAGACATAGCGGCGGTCCAGATCCACCGGATAATACAGCCCCGAATGCTCCGCACGCACAGCGGTTGAGCTTTCGAAAAAGCGCAGCGGAGGCGGAACCTTTGTGCTTGGTTTCTCCCAGAGCCCCAGAACCCCGAGCGCGTTCTCGACGCCAGTTGCGACTGCTTCGGCATGCTCTTCTTTGCGGCTGCCGTTTTGGCCGATTTCAACAAGAACTGTGGGGATGCCTGCTGCCACGCCCTGCCTATTCAGGGAGCGGCGAGTGTCGACCTGTTCTTGTGTATTCATTTTATAGCGGACCAGATTCGGAAAACCGAAGCCTCTTGCCACTTCAAGCGCTTGGGCGAAATTCGTCGCTAGCGGGCCGCCATAGACCCCAACGAAAGGCTCAAGAAACTCTCCCGCATCGCCTGCATGAAGGTCCATCAGGAAGTCCGCGCGAGCAACCACCTCGCGCGACAGGATATCCGCAATGCGCTCGGTCGATGATCCGTCGGGACTCCCGGGGAAGCTGCGATTGAGATTTTTGCGGTCAATCGGATTGAAATGCGGAGTGCGATACTCAAACGAAGGAATATTGGCGATCCGAACGAAAATGATCGTTCCCGAGATATCTGCTGGATCAATCCGATCTGCCAATCGGTCCACCGCGAGGATCGAGGCGAACTCAAACCCGTGTACACCCGCGACCGCTGCCAATACGGGGCCACCCTTGTCGCCGTGAATAACTGTCACCGGAATAAATGTCTCCGGCTCGTCACCGCGCGCAGTCACGGAAAGACGGAAGTCCACGCGAGAGCCTGGCGCGACCTCTTCGCCGCCAATCGTAAAGGCCCCTTGTTCGGATGCGTAGGCTGCCGGGGTCAAGGCAACGAACACAAAGGCGAAGGTCAGCTTCAGAAGCTTTATGAACATGCGTGCAGGCCTCCTATGATGGCGGTGTGTAAGCGGGCAAGCCGCTCAACAGTTCCTCATCATATGGTTTTTCCGGGAACATCAGCGGGTAATGAAACGCCCGCAGCTCACCGTGGAACTCGCGCACTGCATCTTCATAAGCAATCATCGATTGGGCATCGGTGCCAGCCAGTTTTTCGAATGCGCGTTCGACGAGGGAGGTGGGTGAAAGGAACGCCGCAATGCCTGCCTGCTTGTCGCGGGCCATTCGCGCGTCCCGATACTTTTGCGCCAAGGGAGCGACCTTTTGATCTCCCACCTGCTGAAATGCGTAGTACCATTTCCACGCCCACGGCCCTTCAATCTCGGCATAGTCGGCGAGCTCAGGATGTTTGGCCACAAAGGGCCTCATCGTGTCCTCTTTGGGCAGGTCCCATGCATCGTTGACCGTTTCGCGCTGCAGCAGAAGAATCTCTCCTCCATCGGGCACGGGATTCGCCGCCTCGATAGCAGATTTGGAAAGTGCCGGAACGACAATTGCGAGAGCAAGCCAGAGACCAATCAAGGACGTCAGAAGGACCGAAGGCGATGCGTCGATCCTGCTAACCAGCTCCACGATCAGCCACCAGATCAGGAGCGAGCCTACGACGATGGCGGTAGACTGCATTACAAGCGCAGCCGAGGTTCCCTCTATTGCCGACCCTACCCATAACGGCGCGAGTAGAAGCAGCGCCAAGGCGGTGATCCGGACGAGAGCCCGTGGTAGCCACAATTGCGATGATGCACCCGCCGTTGCAACAAGCAGATCGTGCCGGCGTGCGGTGCGTTCGGACGCTCTCAAGTCATAAAGGAGCAGGATCAGCAAGAGCGGTGCAACGCATGCTGCGAGAAAGGCAAAGTCAAAGCGTCCGACCAAGCCGAAATCGGCGTTGCGCGTATCCGATTCATGGATTTGACCCTCAAGCGCGAGCATACGCACCCGATGCTTCCAAGGGGTGCTATCGCGCTGTCCCATAGCCGCAAATGCAAAGTCTGACGGTGGCGCGTATGTCAGGTGAAAAGCATAATACGCGGCGCTGCCCCAATCCTCGTGGCCCTTAAGAGCATTATCTCTATCGGAAGCATCCTCTTCGAGCAGGGTGGAGATGGTTTGGCGCTGTTCACGCACTTCGGCGACCCCAAAGGAAACCGCGATAATAGAAAGCGCGAAGGCAAGAGCCAGCCAAAAGGCGGCTCCTTTGTCGCGGACCAGAAACCGCGCTTCACGAGAGAGAGCATGCAACATTACAGCCGAACCCTCCGTGCTGCTACAAAGATGACGCAAATGCCAACAAGAAGCCAACCGATCAGGAATGCGAGTGATAGCCCGGCGCGATCAAGCCGCTCATTTGCGGTATCAGGAATAAAACGGAACTCATCGAGGACCTGCCAGCTCGCTGCATTGATCCGAGCCGCTCGGGAGGATTCCTCGTCGTTGCTGCGGTTGATATCAGCCGTGTAGTCCAAGTCTTCGGCGTGCGCTTTGTTGAGCGCTTGCACGAAGCTAAACCGCAGCGCTTCGCTTTCCCGCAAGAAACGATGATGGGTAGCAAGGTCGGTCCCGGACAGAGTGCGCGAGGCGGAACTGATCGCAATTGTGGGAGACGCGATCGCGAAGAGGCCAAACATGCGCGATTGTTGCTGTTCAAGGCCCATGCGTTTTTCAGCATAGGTGTTGAGCAGCTCAGTCAGTTCTGCTTCCGAATAGGACGCAACGACACCGCGCCAGTTGATTGGCAGATCCTCGATCGTATCGACATTGTATTGCTCCAGAACCTGCGCTTCGAGCTGCTTGAATGCCGGGTCTGCGGCATCGTGACCATCACCCAGCTTGCGCTGCTCAGCCAGCATCACGAGATCGCTCTCAATCTTGCCTGGCGCATCAATCGCGGCGCTGCTGGCGTTGATAGCAAAGCGCGGCACGATAAGCGCTGCGAAAAGCCATGCAAAAATGAGCAGACCAAGCGAAACCGCACGTTGTTTGAGCAAGATCGACGCCGCCAGGATCACGGCTCCCCAAACGCAAAGATAAACGAAGTAGCCTCCAACCAAGGTTCCGGCAGCGAGTGCGCTTTCACCAAGGCTAACAGAGTACATGGCAACGCCAGCAAGCGGGAGCATGAAGATGACGATAACGCCCAACAGAGCGGTCGCTTTGCCCATCGCAAGGCGCAGGCCCGATTGCCCTTGAGCAAGCATGACAGCCAGTGTCCCGCTCTCGCGTTCACGCAGGAACATGGCGTGGCCAAGCACAATCAATAGGAGCGGAAGCAGGAGTTGATAGAGGCTCGCCGGGGTAAGCGCGGCGAAACCGCCAAGGTCCGCAGCCGCTTTAGTATCAGCGAACATCGCAGTGTTCTGGCGGTGACCTTCAAGAAAGATGGACTGTCCGGTGACTGCGTCCACTCCCGGCTCGAACATTGCCAATGGGGGCGGAGGACGAAAGGCATAGTGGCCATAATGGACCATGCGGTGCGGGTGACGGTCTGGCTGGGAGAAAAATGTTTGTTCGGCTGCAATTTGCTGTTCAGCCCGTTGCGACTGCTCCGAAGCGATACGCTCGACAGTTAGAAAGCTGGTTGCGCCTAATAGGACCGCCACGATCAGAGCCGCTGCGACCACCACCTTGGATCGCAGCCAAAGCCGCCATTCTTCACGCGCTATGCGGATGACGCTGCTCATGCTGCTTGCCGCTCCGAGAATGCGGCATGGACTGTTTCGGTGTCTATGCGCTCACCGTTCTCGGCAGTGAAACTTCCAACCAATTGTCCACCACGCAGCAGGCCAACACGGTCCGCAACCTGGCAAGCGCCATAGACATCGTG
This sequence comes from Pseudomonadota bacterium, assembly GCA_039025455.1. Taxonomy (GTDB): domain Bacteria; phylum Pseudomonadota; class Alphaproteobacteria; order Sphingomonadales; family Sphingomonadaceae; genus Erythrobacter. The sequence continues at coordinate 28,010 of JBCCOF010000010.1, forward strand.
CGTGACCATCAAGATAGTCTGCCCGCCTTCGGCAAGAGCTTTGACCAGATCGTGAAACTCGTCGATGGCGACCGGATCAAGGCCCGAGGTTGGCTCATCCAGCAAGAGGATCGGCGTCTCCCGAAGCAGGGCCAAAGCGATTGCGGTCTTTTGTCGCATCCCCTTCGAATAGGATTGGAGGCGGCGGGTTCGTGCTTCATCTGGAAGAGCCACCCGGTCCAATGCCGAGTCGATATCCTCGCGGCTAGCCGACTTACCCGCCAAATCCAGGAAATAATCGAGGTTCTCATACGCTGTCATATGGCCATAGAGTGAAGCCGCCTCGGGGAGATATGCGATTGTCGACCGCGCCCCTGCCACATCGGCCCCAACGCTCTTTCCATTGACAAGAACCTCGCCGCCCGACGGCTCCAAAAAGCCTAGAAACGTCAGAAGTGTGCTCGATTTGCCGGCACCATTTCCGCCAAGCAAGGCAAAGATCTCTCCTTTGGCGACGGCAAAGGAAACACCGTCCAAAACGGTATTCCCTTCGCGAACCAGAGAAAGCGATTGGGCTTCCAACGGCGATGTCATTTTCAAGGTCCTCTTGTCTTAGAAGCTGAAGCGTGCCGTCGCGCGGAAGGTGCGCGGCGCCCCCGGCTGCACCCAAACATCGGCAAATGAGTTTGTGTAGAACGTCTCATCAAAGAGGTTATCGACATCCGCCCGCAGGACCAACCCGTCCACCACTTCCAGCTCGGCGAATGCGCGAACCGTCGTATAGGCGGGAAGGTCGAAGTCGAAGCCAGCAAAGCCGTTGCGTTCGCTGACGTGCAACAGGCCGCCACCGAACTGAGCAGGCATTTGCCCGATGTTGATTTCCTGACTGGCAAGAATGCTCAATTGATGTTCGGGTGAGTTGATCAGCGGATCGCCGGCGTCAATCGTCGCACCGAATCCGCTCTCATCCAGCGTTGTGGTCAGGTATTCAGCATCAGTGTAGGCGTAGGATACGAAGAGGTTGAAGCCGCTATCAAAATCGAGATTGGCGTCGAACTCGATCCCCCGGCTGCGCGCTTCGCCTGCTGTAAAGAGGAAGAAGCCAGCCGCTACCGCTTCGGGCCGGTCGTCATTGTTGAGGATGTTGCTCTGGTCCACCTGGAACAAGGTGAGCGAGATACTTCCGTCGACCTTTTCCGAGTAAGCGCCAAGATCGGCTTTGATCCCAATTTCAGCGGACTCAGTGATGTTCGGTGCGAACTGATTGCCTTCGAAGTCCGAGCCCGTCTGTTGGCGGAATCCCTCGCCATAGGAAGCGTAAAGACTCACTCCATCGTCGACCTGATAAACCGCGCCAACCTGGGGCGAAAAGCGGTCAGACATGCTCGACGTCGTGGTCGCGGGTGTCGCCCGAAGATTGGTCAAATCCTGTTCAAAATCGTCAAAACGCCCACCGATCCTGATCTGGAAGCGATCGGTGATGTTGATCTGGTCCTGTATGTAAAAGCCGAAGCCCTGAAGAACTTCTTCACGATCCGTATTCGGCCCGGGAACCGGTTGCGGGAACTGCCCATAGATGGGATTGCTCGCGCTCAAAGAAAGATAAACCGCCGGATCAAGCAGGGAAAGGTCGGCATCCGCAGGCACAAATGGCGGGCGGAATCGGAGGATGAACAGGCTGTTTTCGAACCGGTCATAGTCCGCACCGAAGATCAGGCGGTGGCGCAGCGCGCCAGTCTCAAACTCGCCAGCCAGTTCCGCACGAGCCACAAAGTATTCGGAGTCGAAATCGCGGAAGCGGAAGAAACGCGTGATCGTGTCGCCATCACGCAAAAACAGCTGTCGGCTCCCAAAATTGTTCTCCGAAGCATTTCCTGTCAGCGAGGTCTCACGGTAGCCAATCCCGGTAAGAAGGCTCCAATTGTCCGAGAAATCGTGTTGGATTTCAAATTGGTGCCCTGTCACTTCGGTCTCGATTGGGCCGTCACCGGGCTCGCCGGTAAAGGTTTCGCGCGGGCTGAAACCGAATTGGTCAGAGAATATCACTCCGCGATCAAATGGGATGTCCTGTCGGGTGTATTCAAATTCGTAGGTAGCGCGAGTGTTCTCGCCAAGTTCGGCTGTGATCGAAGGATAGAAGCCATAGCGTTCGGTTTCGACCGTCTCACGAAAGCTGCCTGCATCCTCGTAAAAGCCAACAAGACGAATGCCGACATTGTCGCCAAGCGTTGTCTGGAAATCGACATCGCCGCGATAGAAGTCGAAGGAGCCGCCCTGGAATTGGACATAGCCCGACGTTTCGAAATCTGGACGCTTGGTGACGAGGTTTACCGTGCCTCCGGGTTCCCCGCGACCGTACAACGCCGAGCGGGGGCCTTTGAGCACTTCAACTGCCTCAATCCCGGCGAGATCGCGCGGGCCACCAAAGCCGCGTCCGGCGTTGAATCCGTTTACAAGGTAGCCACTGGGCAGGTTGATATCACCTTGGAAACCGCGAACGGAAAATGAATTCCAAAGACCACCAAAGTTGTTCTGCCGTGCAACCGATGCCGAAAGATCGAGAGCCTGGTTGAGGTCCAGTGCATTGGCTTCACGCAGCAGGTCTGCGTCGAGCACCTGATCAACCTGCGGGGTTTCGAGTGCATCGAAGTCCCCGCGATAGGCCCGCCGATCGGTCACGATAATCTCGTTTTCGGACGATTCCGCCGCTTCTGCAGTTTCAAAGTCCTGAGCGAATGCGGCGGGAGCTGTAAGCGCCGCGAGTGCGAGAGTAGAAGTGGATGCAGCAAGACGAAGCATTTTCATAAATTGAACCCCGATTTAGTGAGCCTGTTGATCACACAAGCATGAACTCTCTCGACTCGATGATATATTATCACACATCCCGCTAGTGGCAGGATTGCAGAGCGTCAACGGCTGGCATAAAAAGCTAAGTTCCCATCATCAGGGCGAAGTTTGTAAGCGACGAAGACCGCCGCGCCTTCTCCCTTGACGACAACAAGATCGCAGAGCTTGCCGGCTGGGACGATGATCTGGTGGCCGAGGAGCTCTCCGAGCTCTTCGAAAGCGATTATCAGATCGAGCTGACGGGCTGTTTAAGGACAGGCTGCTTTCAGCACAATTTCCGATATGCCTGTCGAGAGATACTCGAGGCGCAAAGCCCTCCAAACAATTGGGTTTACGAGTGGATGATCTTTCGCGATCTTCAGCCTGATCAGTTTGGATAAGGCTGGTTTCAAGAGACGGCTGCGCTCGTGAATGTTATGCGGAGTGTGGATACAGAACAAAGCCATGTGTTTGGGGAGCTGATGGTGCTTATGCGTAGCTTTTTTCTGGCGTCGCTCGCTGCGTTGTTCTTGCAATGCGGAGAGGCCATTGCGCAAGACGATGCGGTTCAAGACTGGCAAATAGCCCAAGCGTTCAATAGCGGCGAGTATGGCAAGGCTCTTACGCTTTCCGAAAAGCGGCTTGCCGCGCTTCGACTTCAAGAAGACAGCGAAAAAGACTTGGCCTCTGCGCTGAATGCGCATGGCGTCATCCTGCTGGAGATGGGCCGGGATCAAGATGCCATTGACCCCTTGAAGGAAGCCATTCGGCTCGGCGAGCAAGCTGGTGCAGCATTGGCACTGGAAACGTCGGAAGCGAAGTTCTCCCTCGCAATAGCTTATTCGGACACAAAACCATCCAATTCGCTGGTCCCTTTGCTGGATGACGCATTGGCCTTGCGGCTTTCGCAGCTCGGTAAAGATGAACTGTCGAATCTTCAGGAATTCGATGAACGCGCCCTCGAGCTTCTGACGAGCCTGGCGAACACTCTCAAGGATGCTGGCAGGGCCGAAGAAGCCATGAATCGCATGGTCGAATACATCTCTCCAATAAACTTCGGTGTTCGAGACTTGGCGCTTCGGGCGGAGTATCTTGAAGACTTGCTCGCAACACATAAGGCCGGGGGCGAAGTGGCAAGCCTCAACACTTATGAGTTTGAGGCGTTCATTGAGCTGCCCTTTATCACTCGCAACTTCGACAAGAACGATCTGTGGCGGCAACAGGAAGTGTACCGCCAAGTCTTGCAAGCCGCGGGGAAAAACGAGCAGGCCAGACGTGTTGCCCTCAGGAATCCCAAGCGTACCAAGAGCAAATATTTTGACGAATATGACCGTCTTGAAGGTGACGGCAAAGATACAGCAGCCGCCATCTCGATCGTAGATGAGTCAATCGCCTTTATCCGCGAAGAGGCCGACAAAGGCCGACCATACGTCAAAATCGAGATCGATTTGCTCAAATTCCGCGCGGACGAACTTTCCTTTGTCGAGCGATACGCCGAGGAAGCCAAAACGAGGCGCGAACTCGTCGCGATCTTCGCGGAAGAGGAGGGTTTCTTCTCAGAGGCGGCGCAAAAGGAAAGGCGCAATCTCCTGGAAGTGCTCCGCGAAGCCGGTCAGTCCGAGAGTGCCAAAGAAGTTGAGCTTTACCTCGCCGCCCAAGCCGGTCCGTCAGAGGAAGGCTCCGAGCGGGTCCTTGATCTGGTGGACGAGCTTTTGGAGCTTGGGAAAAAAGCTGCGGCACAAAACGTCTTGATCGAGGCCATTGGCTGCCGATCTTCGACGAATTCGATAACGGGTGAATACGATTCCAGCTGCGATTTCGCGATTCAGACGATGCAGGCCTATGCGGCCCGACTAAGCAATCGCGGGCGGGACAAGCAAGCGGAATTCTATCGCCTGCCTGCTCAGATAGTTGCTGCGCATAGGCGCCGGGAAGATGAGATGGCCCGCGAGAAGTCCGATCGCTTGCTTGAGCTTGGGCTAAGCGAGTTCGAGGGGGATTCAGCGCAGTTGTCATTCGCCATGCGGTTGCACAGGGAAATTTGGCCAGCCCGTGAGCTGCCTCTGTATGACGTTCCAGACCGCTTATTGATGTGTAAGCTGCCCCCTGAACCCGAGCCTGAGCCCGAGCCCGAGCCGGTTGCACCGGAGGGAGCAGATAACTCCGATGATTTTCCGGCTGCACCGGACTTTGACATGCCTGCGATGGTCGCGCCTCCACCCCCTCCGCCCAGCCTTCTGAATTTTCACCGCTCCCTCTACTACACAGCCGATGATCCCAAGGGGGTCTTCTCTCACGGCTTGGAGGGCGCCTTCCCTAACTATGTGGAGTTCTGCGCCGAAATCGAGGCGATCGAAGAGGGTCTGACTTTCGCGCGCTGGATTGAAGCCGAGGCGGACCGCATGGGCTATCCTCGCCAATCTCAGGAAAAACTCCTGCTCGCCAAGGCCGGGCTGGAGGAAACAGCAGGCAGATACAGCGCCGCGGAAGCGACATATAACAAGCTGGCCAACACCTATCTGGCCGGGGAGGAAAAGGCGCGCGAAGAAACACGGGTTGTGAACCCGTTCAGTCCTTATGGCGTCGAGACACAGCGCAATATCTGGTTCGATCAGATGATCGCGTTCTATGTCCGATTGGGCCGGATCGACCGCGTCTATTCGCTGATCGCACGGATGAGCGAAGCGGGGCTGTTCAGCGAGAACATTCTGGATACCGACTGGCCGGAACCGATTGCCCGCCTGTTGTTCGAGTACCATTTGCAGAAGGGTGAGACCAGGAAAGCAGCTCGCTTCCTGAGTAAGATCTCTCCGCCGAATTATATTCAGAACAGCACCGAGCTTTACTGGAAAAAACTCCCCCAATTTGACCGAGAAGAGGTCTTGGCTGAGTTGCCCATGGTCGAAGTGCGCAGCAAATGGCTGGAGCGACAGGCCGAAACCCTTCACGCGGTGAATTTCGCTCGCGTTCTGATGGAAGAGGGTGAAGAAGAATATGCCTTTGACATCTTGGAAGACGCTGAGTTGCGCAACTCGCGTTACGTGGCCGAAAACCCGTCGACAGCTTTCGGTGAGTTATCGCCTCTGGTGACGCTCAACCTGCCGCTCAATTTGGCCCGGTTCGGCATTCTTACGAAGAAGGGCGACTGGGACAGGGCGAACGAAGTATTCAACGCCTCCGGGTTCGATGAGTTCATCGAGCTCCTCTTGAAAGAGATTGAGGCCAAGAGCCTCGAAGAGATTGTCGAGGAATTCGGCGGCCGCGATAAGGCTCAAGCCTTGTTGGGTTCGTACAGGTTGGTTCTCGCGGGTCTTGCGGAACTCGCGCTACAGCAAGGCAAAACCGAGGAGGCGAAGAGCTTCTATGAACAAACGAAACGAATTCCCAGCCTGATTGAATGGGATGTTGCTGAGCAGCAAGTGAGAGCCACAAGCGTTGCGCTGGGGGTCACTGGTCCCGCCTACCAAACAGAGGCTCTGGCTGACGCTCAGTTCCTGGCGGAAGGTTTGCAGCGGCAATGGCGATTGGCCAGCCGAAACCGGCTTGATGCGGGCTACCTACAGGAAACGCTTAAAGCCACACCCACCTATTTCGGGGACATCGCCACGCTTAAGTGGAGATCCCGCCAGGAGGGGAAAGACAATATAGATGACACCGAAGCGTTCCTTGATGTCCAGTGGTCAATTCTCAGTCCGACCGATCTGGCCATTGCCCAATCGACGGGTGAAGCGATCATCAGAGAAAAACACCCCGAAGCGCTCTCGCTCATTGAAGAGCGCGATTTGATCGGCGGTACCCTTCTCGAAATTGCAAAGGTGGATCCATGGAACAACGGGACCAACACGCTTGGCGATGCGACTCTGAAAGAGCCGAGCAATCTGGCGACCAACAATTCAGTGATCCGGCTTCAGGAGATTGACAAAGAGCTCGAACGCATCGCACCCGATTACTTTAACATCATATCCGTCGAGCCGCTCGAGTTGGACAAAGCTCAAGGTTTCCTGCGGCCCGACGAGGCGGTCATATTGCTTTCACCCGGACGTTTTGGCACCCATAGCATGGTCGTGACAAAAGAGGGGCTCACCTGGCACCGCTCGGATTGGAATGATGCAAAGATTGGCGAGGTGGTCACCACCCTGCGGAAGGCCCTCGACCAAGAGGTGGATCGGAAGACAGATTCCTACTCGCAGGCCTTCGACCGCAGCCTATCTCACGCGCTTTATGACGAGGTGATTACGCCGCTGGAAAGCGCTTTGGAAGGGAAGGACCATGTTTTCATCGCGGCAAGCGGGGCCTTGTCCTCGCTGCCTCCTGCGGTGTTGGTGGCAGAGCCTCCACAGGGCGACGATAGTGATAGCGAGGCGCTTCGCAGCACAGTTTGGTTCGACACCCGGCATGCGCTCGTTCAAATTCCCTCGCTCCAATCGCTCAAGTTCCTCCGCGAATTTGGCGAGGGCCCGAGCAATGAGGCGGAAGAACGGGTTCCATTTCAGGGCTTTGGTGCGCCCGAGCTAAAAGGCAAGCGCAAGCTTCGCGACGTCTCCAGCAGCGATGTTGCGCCCGATGCCTTGCGCGGCAGTCTCGCCGATGCAACGAAGCTGTCCGAACTGGAACCGCTCAGCGGGGCCGCCGATGAGCTGAATAACCTCGCCAGCTCCTTCGGTTATAGCGGGCGGCAGGCGAGCATTTACCTTCGATTGGAAGGGGATGCGAAAGAGGGTGCTGTGAAACAGGCCGACCTCTCCAACACCAGCGTTGTCGCTTTCGCGACCCATGGCCTTCTCGCCGGCGAACTTGACGGAATTGCAGAGCCGGGGCTGGTCTTCACGCCGCCTGCACCGGGCAAAGCGAGCAAGCTTGACGATGGCTATCTCAGCGCCTCCGAAGTTGTCGGGCTCGACCTCAATGTGGACTGGGTAATCTTGTCAGCGTGCAACACGGCAGCGGGCGATACGCCAGGTGCGCCGGGGCTTTCCGGCCTTGCGCGCGCGTTCTTCTATGCGGGTGCAAGAGGGCTTCTGGCCACCCATTGGCGAGTGCGCGATGACGTAGCGAGTGAGATGGTGCCCAACACCATCAGCGCAGCGCGTGATGGCGAGACGAAGAGTCGAGCACAGGCTTTCAACGCGGCGATGCAGGCGGTCCGGGCAGACACGAGTGATGACACGAAGGCTCATCCGGCAGCTTGGGCGCCTTTTGTTTTGATCGGCGATCGATAGACTGGACTGACCGCGCAGTCTTTCTTTGTGTGATTGTCGCTCACGTACTGATTTCTGGCTCACTGACCAAATCGCCGACCTTCAACTCGACAAGATCACCGCCTCGCATCTTGCTGTCGATCGCCAAGTCAAAAAGCGCTTGATCCCGAATGCGCTCTTCGCGGTCGAGGAAGAAACGGTTCATCCAAATCTGCTTTTTTGAAGGGGCGTCTCGGACCAATCTTCCAACCAAAGTTTCATAGCACTCGGTTTTGGGATGGGGCGCATTGCAATTATTCCGCGATGGATAAAGCAGCGGCCGTCAGCTTAACGATCTTTGACGAGGCTGCGGTCAGCTCATTGACAGCAGTCTACTGCTGTCCATCTGATTGACTAACGACCGTCAGCGCGAGAGTGCTGTGGTCCCCCATCAGCATGCCGATCTTGGTGCCAAGCAAGTTGATGAGTTCACGGTCGATGTCGTCCATGTCCACAACAATGCTCGAACGTGGCGACAAGTCCACTGGAATGAGCGGAGAACGTCAGAAACCACTCGACTAGTGCCCACGCTCGAACATCCAAGCAAGTGACGTAAATCGTCAAGTTGAAGCGATGGATTGCTGATATCGGGCTTACCAGTCTGATTTTCTGGCTAAAAAGGGGGCGAGGTTAGAAACCCAATAAGCACGCATCAAAAGGTGCTTTTCGGGCCTCTTTCCGACCTCCCCCTTCTAACGAGTAAGGGGAATATTGATGAAAAACGCACTGCTGCTTTCTACCGCGCTAACACTGGGCATCGCTGTATCCATGGCTATGCCTCTGGAAGAGGCCAAAGCGGACGATTGCTTGCTTGATCGAGACGACGATGGAAACGTCGATGGAGGCAGTACGGACAATGATGGCGGTGCCAATTCAGACAATCAAAACAACGCACTGGCTTGCGGGGTAGGCGCCAGTGCAACCGGCACTTTGGGGGCCACAGCGATCGGCGCATCTTCCAACGCATCGGGCGCTGCCGCTACTGCCATCGGACAGAGCGCACTAGCAAGCGCCACGGAGTCTGTCGCACTGGGCGAAGAAGCCGAGGCAACAGGGATTGGCGCAACCGCGCTTGGCAGCGGCGCGCTTGCGACGGGCATCGGCAGTGTTGCGCTGGGTGGCGATATTGTCACCGGCGCGACCGATGCTGCACGGGCCGTAGCCAACTACGCCATCGCCATCGGCAGTTCAGCGGATACGACCGCGTCCCAAGCCATTGCCATTGGCCGCAATGCACAAGGCACCTCTAGCGATGCAATTAGCGTCGGCACATCTGCGGCAGCGGGCGAGTTTGCTGCAATCGCTATCGGTAGGGATTCAGAGGCTCTTTCGTTTCGATCTGTGGCAATAGGGTCTTCTGCGCGAACAGAGAACTTAGGCGATGTTGCGATAGGCTCTTTTGCAAACGCTAACGATGAAAATGCTGTCGCAGTCGGGTCTTCTACTATCGCAGGCTTCGAAGCGACTGCATTGGGTTTCTTCGCGCAAGCAACCGGGCAGGATTCAACGGCCGTGGGGTCAAGAACGGAAGCGACCGGAACAAGCAGCATCGCAATCGGAGACATAGCGATAGCTTCGGGGCTTGAAGGTATTGCTTTGGGCGCTGATGCCAGTTCGAGCGCCAGTGGCGCAATTGCAATCGGAGCCCAGACTCGGGCAAGTGAAGGCGGGACGATCGCAATTGGAGACACCAGCGAGGCAATTGCTTCTGGAGCAATTGCCTTGGGAGAATTTGCTGACGCGGATGCTTTTAGGTCGATTGCGATTGGCGTCGGAGCTGACGCGTTAGGTGACAGTGGCATCGCGATCGGCGAACTAGCGGATGCTTTGGGCGTTGATTCCTTCGCGCTCGGCAAGCAGGCAGCCGCCTCCGGCATCAGCGCGATTGCGATTGGCGGGGATGGTCCGGTTGATGCGGATGACGAGGGGTCTGAGGCTACGGCGGATTATGCCACGGCGATTGGGCCGGATGCGAAGGCATCGGGGCAGCTGTCTTACGCTTTGGGTGCTATTTCTAGCGCGAGCGGGGTGAACTCGACCGCGCTTGGTTCGTTCGCCAATGCCGCAGGTCTGTCTTCGCTGGCGCTGGGCTCGGGCGCGGATGCGACCGCTAACTTCTCCAGTGCCATCGGGACCGGGTCTGCCGCGTCGCATGCAGCCTCCTTTGCTCTGGGAGCGGGGGCGAGCACAACGCGGATCAACCAG
>JBCCOF010000011.1:0-37977 GCA_039025455.1 Pseudomonadota bacterium
CCCACCTCATCGCGCAATCCCGTGGTCCCCATGGCCGGCGTAAACCCGCCTTTGGTCAGCGGCTGATAGTTCGGGACCGGGGCCATATAAGGCCATTGCGAAGGCGCCTTCAGTTTCGGCCCATTGCCCCATGGCAGCAAAAGCCCGCGCTGTTGCCACAGGTTCAGCACGCGGTCCGTGACCGGCCAGCCGCGCGATGCGACGACCCAGCGCTGGAAATCGCCATGGCCGCTGAGCGGGAAGCTGCCGCCAAATACGTTTGCGCGATAGCTGACCGCCGGTTTCTCCGAGGCCAGATTGGTCCAGCGTTGCCGCTCCACCACGACGACATCAAACGGCTTGCCATCGACCGGGGAGGCCGGTTGCAGATACCATGTCAGCGCCCACGGCCCCTTGCGCAGGAACACCCGCACGGTGTGCTGCCCCGCATTGTGCCACACGGCGGCGGGATCGGACGCGGTAAAGGTCGTGTCGCCAAGGCGCACAGGCGGCGCAGCGGCGGCCATGGCGGGATCAGGCGCGCGAGCCCCCGCACGGGACCGGTTTTGCGCGCCCAATGGCGCGGATGCAGGACCAGACGAGACAAGCCCAGGCGCAGCCACCGCCGCCACTCCACCGGCCATCATCAATCGGCGCGAGATCATTGCGTGTCTCCTGCGTAGAGCGCTCGGGCTCTGCTGCGGTCCGGCGAGCATTCCCACTCTTATCAAGGCACTATAACGGCATGGTCTTAATCGAGAATTGCCACGCGGGAGGCATTCGCGCGGGGGTGCTGGCTCGTAGGATGAGGTATGAGCACAGGGTGAAGACGGTTGCTATGCGGGAGGCGTGTGCTGGCCCCGTTTGAGACAAGGGGGAACTTGCGAGCGATTGGGTTCTGGATTGCGGCTGACGTCCGCGTTCTAACCGGAAATTTCGGCCAGGGCTTCTTGCAACACGGGAAGCGCGCTCACCGGCACTGCCCAGACCTGCAAAAGACCGGCGGCATCGCCCCTTGCTGGGCGGTCGGAGGTGAACACCAGCGTCTTTTGATCGGGCGTCACTCTGGCCGCAAATTCGGCATAGGGAGAGTTGACCGCTGACCCGAGTTTGCGCGGTGCGCTCCACACTTTGCCTCGCTTCACCGCGACATACAGGTCGCTTGGTTCGGCGCTGCCTTGGGCTACCTTGCTTGTCAGCATCAGCTTGCCGTCATTCGAAACCCACGAGGCGTTTTCTCCGGCGTCATTGATCGGAGCAGGCAGTGCTTCCGGAGCGAGAAAGCCGCCTTCGCCATCGCTGCGAGCGCGGTAGATGTCGCGCAGACCGACACCATCAAGCCGCTCGCTCCAGAAATAGAGTTCGCCATCCTCGGTCAAAACCGGCGCGGTTTCGTTGTTTACAAAGCGAAGCTTCGCGATCTTGCCACCGCGTATCCGGTTGATATCGGGGCCTCGCAAACGCTCGGGCACAGCGCCACTGCGGCTTAGATCGAGCCGATAGAGATCGAAGTTCTCGTACACTTCATTGGCTGCGTCATCGGGGCGTTTGGGTGCCCATGAGAAAAACAGCGTCTTCCCATCAGGCGACACACTGGGCCAGTCGACGCGCGCCTCTTGAGGCAAAGGGACACGCTCGGGCTTCGACCACCCATCTGGCGTGCGTTCAGAGCGCATCAGCAATTGCGGACACTCCCAGATCCGCTCGCAATCCGCCTGCGCAAAATAGATCGTATCCCCGTCAGGCGAAAAGCCGGGCGACAATGTCACGCGACCAGCCTGACCCAATTGGTCCGGCGCGAACAGGCGTGCCTCACCATTCGCGGGCTTTTCGTTAGCCTGCAATTCGGGGGTCGCAGGATCGCAGGCAACGAGGCCAAGCGTCAAAACCACACCGGCGATCAATGAAGCTCTTGTTTCCATTGCCGGTTTCCTTTGGTGATTAGGGGGCATGTGTTGATCATAGCGGCGCCGGGTGCTTGCGTTTGACCGAAAATGACCATTTGACGATAGTTTTCGATCACTTATCTCAAGAGAATGGCTGATTTAGATCATATGTCCTTCGATGCAGCGGACAGAAGAATACTGACCGAGGTTCAACGTGACCTTCGCCGGTCGCCAGAGGCGATTGCCGATGCCGCCGGCCTCTCGGTTTCAAGCCTCCGTCGCCGATTAAGACGACTGCGCCAAGTCGGTGTTATCGAGCGCGAGGTCGCATTGATCACTCCGCAGGCGTTCGGGATCGAAATCATAGTCATGATCAGCCTGATCGAAGAGCGCGGGCCCGATTATGACCGGCTTAAGCGCCGTTTTCGCAGCGAGCCCAAAGTCACCCAGTGTTACAGCGTGACAGGTGACGCCGATCTGATCCTTCATGTGCACATGGCAGATATGAAATCCTTCGACAGCTGGATTCAGGCCAATATCATCGAAGACCCCGCGGTGCGGCGATGCACATCGCACGTCGTCTATTCGCGCGTAAAGTTCGACACCGCGATCCCGCTTTAGGCGTTTTTCAATTACCTTCGTGCTTTCCTACTAACACCGTGCAAGGGCACAATGCGCGCATCATGCTCTCGCGCTGCCCTTCCCGAAACCGCAATTCGCGGAAAGTCACACTTGGTGTGGCGGTCCTGCTCGAAAAGCCTTTGCGCTCAATCACTTCGCCGGAAGGTCACAGATTCACAAACTCGCGTTCGTGGTCCACGCCCACCTCCTGTCTGACGCCGTGTGTTCAGGCCAGCGACCAGTCTATCGGCTCCACACCGCTCCCTTCCAGAAAGGCATTGGCCTGGCTGAAGGGCTTGGACCCGAAGAAGCCGCGATGGGCCGAGAGGGGGCTGGGGTGCGGGCTGGTCAGCACCAGATGGTGCGTTCCCGAGCCCAACCCGCGCACCCGCCCAGCCTTCTTCTTTGCATGGCTGCCCCACAGGATGAACACGGCCGGCTCGCCGCGCTCGGCCACCGCCGCCACACACGCATCGGTGATCGCGTCCCAGCCGCGCCCGGCATGGCTGCCCGCCTGCCCCGCCGCCACGGTAAGCGTGTTGTTGAGCAGCAACACGCCTTGCCGCGCCCATGCGCTCAGATTGCCGGTGGTGGGCCGCACGATGCCGCAATCGTTCTCCAACTCCTTGAAGATGTTGAGCAAAGACGGCGGCGGCTTCACCCCGTCCTGCACCGAAAAGGCCAATCCATGCGCTTGGCCCGGCCCATGATACGGGTCCTGCCCGAGGATCACGACCTTCACACGGTCGAGCGGGGTCAGCGCCAAAGCCGCCAGCCGGGAGCCGCGCGGCGGGTAGATCACGCGCCCTCGCTCCTCCTCCTGCCGCAGCCATCCGCCCAGCCTGCGCGCCTCAGGCGTCGCCAGCGCCGGTTCGAGCGCCGCGCGCCAGCTTTCGGGGAGTTCCTCGCCTGCCATGCGCCCCTTGCTACACCCCGGCGCAGCAAAGGCGCGAGTGCACCCTTTCCCTCTTTCCCCAATCGGCGTAGTGGAGGGCGCGATGACAGTGCATTTTCATGAAGAAGACCTCCCCGAAGGCGTGCTCACGGGCACCAGCGATCTGGCGGTCGATACCGAGACCATGGGCCTTATCACCGCGCGTGACAGGCTCTGCGTGGTGCAGATCAGCGACGGATCAGGCGATGAACACCTCGTGCGGTTTTCGCCCGGCAGCAGCTATGACGCGCCCAACCTCACCGCGATCCTGAGCGATCCGGCGCGCGTGAAGCTCTACCATTACGGTCGCTTCGATCTCGCCGCGATCCAGCACTATCTGGGCGTGATGGCGGGGCCGGTGTTCTGCACCAAGATCGCGAGCAAGCTGGTGCGCACCTACACCGATCGCCACGGGCTCAAGAACCTTGCAGGCGAACTGCTCAATGCCGATATCTCGAAGCAGCAGCAAAGCTCGGACTGGGGCGGGCCGGAACTGAGCGAAGCGCAGCGCGATTATGCCGCGTCGGATGTGCGGTTCCTCCATGCCCTGCGCGACGAGCTGACCGTGCGGCTTGAGCGCGAGGGGCGGATGGAATTGGCGCAGGCCTGTTTCGACTTCCTGCCTACGCGCGCCCTGCTTGATATCGCCGGGTGGGCGGAACACGACATCTTTAGCCACCAATAGGGCCACCAAGAGGGCAAACGGAACCCAATCGAGACCAAGATGGCAACAACCGGAGCATTCAAACCGCGCCGTATCGAGACCAGCGAAGCCAAGGAGCTGCGCAGCCGGCGTCAGAACTTCGCCGCGCCCGGCGGGTCGCACGATACGCTGGTGGGTCTGCTCGCACGGATATTGCCGATGGGGGTCGGCGTGGTGGCTGCGTTTATGGTCATCACCCCGCTGTCGCCGCGCGGCGAGGTCAGCTTCCTGCTTGACCGCGATAAGGTAGCCAAGATCGACGAGCGGCTAAGCGTCGAAAATGCAATGTATCGCGGGCGCGACGACAAAGACCGCCCGTTCTCGATCACCGCGGGCGATGCGGTCCAGCGCTCGAGCGCCGAGGGTCTGGTTCGGATGAAAGACCTGATCGCGCAGATGCTGCTTCCCGAAGGGCCGGCGCGCCTTTCGGCCGAGGGCGGCACCTACAATATCGACGACGAAGTGGTCGCGATTGATGACACTGTGCTGCTGACCACCTCCGACGGGTATCGCATGCGCGCCAGCGGCGTATCGGTTGACCTTGCTGCTCGTGTCATGAGCGGCGATGAAGGCGTCGAGGGCAAGATCCCTGCTGGCACTTTCTCCGGCCAATCGATGCGTGTCGATCTGGCGGAGCGAACCATTACACTGGAAGGCAGTGCGCGGGGCTATATGGTCCCGGGCGAATTGAGGGTCCCCTGATGGCTGAGCAAGAGACGATCAATGGCGGCAATGTGCGGAGCCGGAGCGCCAAGAGCCTGAAACGCATCGCATTTGGATGGATGGCTGGTGGCTTTGCGCTGACCTTGGCCGTTGCAGGTGGCATGAGCCTTCAGGCGCAGGCGATTGCCGGTCACAACTCCAACGCGCGGGTCGATTTCGGCGCGGACCGGATCGAATTGCAGGACCGCGCAAATCGCATCGTTCTCACCGGCAATGTGATCATCGACCAAGCCAATCTGCGCCTGACTTCGGCGCGCACCCTGATCAATTACAGCGACGAAGGCGAGCTGAGCATCAACCGCATCACCGCGACCGGCGGCGTCGTGGTCAGCCGCGGAAACGAGCGGGCGAGCGGTGACAGCGCGATCTACGACTTCAATCGGCGGATCATCACGATGGCGGGAAATGTCCAGCTGCGCCGGGGAAGCGACACACTGAGCGGCGGGCGCTTGGTGATTGATCTGCGCTCTGGCCTGTCGAGCGTAGATGGAAGCGCATCGGGATCCAGCTCGGTTCCGGGCCAACCCAGCCGTGGGCGGGTCACAGGCAGCTTTGCCGCCCCTCAGGACTAGCGGCAAGTGGGTTCTGTGACGGATCAGTAAGCGTTGTCGTGGTTCAGGACGAGCACGGTCCGCGCGACAATTGCGATATCGCCGCGCAACGACCAGTTCGAGATATACTCAAGGTCCGACTGAAGCCGGTCGGTAAGGTCCTTCTCCACCTCGGTCGCACCCCTGTGGCCACGCACCTGCGCCAGACCAGTGAGGCCGGGTTTGAGCGAATGCCGTTTCCAATAACGCGCATCGACTTCCCAGAACAATTTGCTGTTCGCACGGCTGCCCAGAGCATGCGGACGAGGCCCGACAATCGACATTTCGCCGCGCAGCACATTGATGATCTGCGGCAGTTCATCGATGCTAGTGCGGCGAATAAAGCGGCCCATCCGTGTGATCCGGTCATCCTCGCGCGAGGTTGATTGCGCGCCCTCCTGGTCCAGCTTCTCTTCGCGCATGCTGCGGAACTTGAGCATGTCAAAGAACTGGTTCCCGCGCCCCAAGCGACGCTGGACAAACAGCACCGGCCCACCATCCTCGAGC
Source organism: Pseudomonadota bacterium (assembly GCA_039025455.1). Taxonomy (GTDB): domain Bacteria; phylum Pseudomonadota; class Alphaproteobacteria; order Sphingomonadales; family Sphingomonadaceae; genus Erythrobacter. The sequence continues at coordinate 5,944 of JBCCOF010000011.1, forward strand.
TTGATCAGCAGGGCTACCACAATCAGCAACGGCGACAGCGCAATCAGCGCGCCCGAAGCAATTGCAACATCGAAGCCGCGCTTCAGGATACGCCCGCGCAAGCCCAATGGCCCGGTTGAGACCACCAATGTCGTCCGCTCTTGCCCTTCATACCGGTTCACACCCGTCGCTCCGAGCGAATGCGCCGGTTCGCTCACGATCTCGCCATAGACACCCGATGCCTTGAGCAAGAATGCCCAGGCCGCGCGCCGCTCTCGCGGACAGCTGACAACAACCTGATCCTGATTGCGCAGCAGTTTGCCCAATCGATCCAGCATAAACGGATCGTGGCTGGCGGGATCGAGCTCGTATTTGGCAGCGGAGATGGACGTGCAATTTTCAAGCATAAAGCTCGGACCGCCATCATTGATGACCAGCTGGTTGCGCACTCGCCCATGCCAGAACCGCTCGATTACCATTGGCACAAGACGCCGGAAGGCAGCCATGAAGATCGCAGTGAAGATCAGACCAAGCGTGACCGAAACCCGAGAGAATTGCGCATTCGACTTGGTGTAAAACGCCACAAAATTGAGCAATGCGGCCGAAATCAACAACGCAATCATCGCTTTGCGAACAGCGAACACCCAATCGTTCAGACCCTTCGCGGCGTAAGTCCCGTTATAGAGCGCCAGCGTGAAGAAAAGCGGCAGCATCGTTTGCGCCGCGAGCATGGTGTCAGGTTCCCACCAGTAGTTTTCATAAGCAAGCGACGCGAACGCAAATGCCAGATGGACGATCACCGCATCGAAAAGCAGAATGAGCGCATAGGCGCGAAGCCGCCTCCGCTCGAGCGAAGGGGCGATCTTGCTTTCAACACTGTCGGGCTGCACCGCGGTAAGCAGTTGCCCGGAATGCGTATTCATTGTTTGCGTCCCATGCGACGCGACCCACGTGGAAACCCTTAGAGACGGTTTAAGATACAAATGCGAACTATTTCGCAACTGCGAAGAGAATTTTTTGGCTGAGTCTTAACGCCGTGCGGCGAAACGTGTGATTTCAGCGAGGTCCTGAGCCAACAGCAATTCCGCCGCCTGACTGTTAGTTAAAAGCGTGCGGTGAAGTTCGATCAATCGCGGAATCAGCCGATCGAGCTTGGTGCGCTTTGATCCGCGCCTGTCGGGCACATTCCACCGGCCAAGCTGCTGGCGGACATCGCGTTCTTCGCGCCAGAATATACCAAGCTGCGCTTTCTCGCCTTTGTTTAGCGCATCAAGCGATCCGCGCGGGCCGAGCTTGGCCGTGATTTGGGCCAATTGTGCGGCGCGCCGCTCAAGAGCCAGCAGCAAGCCGACCGGATTAAGTCCCAATTCGCGCATCCGGTGCAACTCGCGATCAAGCCTACCAGTTTCACCGCCCATCACAGCGTTTACAAGTGGCTGGAATCCGTCCTCTTCGGTCGCCGCGCCAATCTCCGCATAATCCTCCAGCGAAGCCGTCTTGGGCGATTGCGGGTCGGCGTCACAGTACAGCGCTAGCTTGCTCACCTCGGACTGCGCCAATCGCACATCGAGGCCAGCGCCACGCGCAATGCGTTCGGCCAGATCGCCTCCCAGCCGCAATCCTGCTGTGTCAGCCATGGCGCGCACCGAGGCCGCGACCGAGGAAAGGTCCGGCGGATAGAACATCGCCACCAGCGCGTCTTTGCGCTTTTCAAGCAGCTTCGCGGTGCGCGATTTGTCCGTGGCCGACGTCGCGACGATCACGACGGGCGCGGCCTCGCCTGCTCCCGCTTCACCGGTCTCAATCAGGGCCTTGAGCGCATCATGCGCTTCATCACCATTGGCGCGGACAAAGATGTGCCGCTTGTCGCCGAACAAGGAATCCGTGCGCGCTTCATCGCCAAGACGCGCGGGATCGCTCCTAAGTTCGGCACCAGCAATATCGATCCGCTCGCCCGCGTCTGGCAAAGCGTCGATAATTGCTTTGGCCGCTGCGGATGCACCCGCCTCGTCAGGACCGCAAAAGAAGAACATCGCAGCCTCGTTCGCCCCGCGCGGCAAACCCCGCGCGAAATCTCGCTGCGTCGCTTTCAACGGACTGCCTGGCCTGCTTCACGCTCTCTTAGAGTCAGCGCGATCTGGATCGCCATCCGATTGGCGACTTCTTTGGCAAGGTTTTCAAGCGCGGTCTGCTCGGCGGCGATGGTGGCGTATTCGCTCGACACCACGTCGATCCCGGCATCGGAACCGGCGGTCGCATCAAGCAGGATTTCACCGGTCGCCAGATCAACCAATTGGTAGCGTGCGCGCAGGATACGCCGTTCGCGGCTGATCGTATCATCGTTCAGCACACCGAGCGCCTCGAGCGCATCATCGAGCCGCACATCGAGCCGGTATTGCGGGGTGCTTTCACCCGCCACACCAAGCCGGTCTTTCAGGGCATTTCGCACCAGCCAGCCGTCACGACCCGGTATGGCAGGCACGTCCACCGACGACAGACCCTGCGCGACACCGGCATTCGCGCCGCCCGAGTAAAGCGGCTGCAACCCGCATGATCCGAGAGCCGGAGCAAGTGTCAGCAACACAACAGGAGCGAGCCAATTGCGGGTCATGTGACGATATTCACCAGCCTGTCGGGCACCACGATCACCTTGCGCACCTCCGCTCCATCGAGCGAACGCTGAACCTTCTCGGAGGCAAGTGCAAGCGCTTCGAGGTCTTCCTTGGGCGCACCCTTTGGCGCGGTGATCGTGTCGCGCAGCTTGCCTTTGTGCTGGATCGCGATGGTAACCTCGTCCTCGACCAGCATTGCCGGATCGTGCTCGGGCCACGCGGCGTCAGCGATCAGGGTGTCGTGGCCCATCTTTGCATGCGCTTCCTCGGCCAGATGCGGCATCATCGGGCTGACCATGTGCAGGATCGCGCGAATGGCGAAATTGCGGCTCTCGCTCGGCGCAGCCTTTTCGGTGGCGCCGGTCAGTTCATAGATGCGCGCGACTGCCTTGTTGAAGCCCAGCGCTTCGATGTCCTCTGCCACAGCGACAATCGCCTGGTGCGCCTTGCGGGCCAGATCCTTGTCCTCGCCGCTGGCATCGGGATCGTAGGCGTCGAACAAGCGCCAGAGCCGCTGAACAAAGCGCCAGCAGCCCTCGATCCCCGCCTCGGACCACGGCAGATCGCGCTCTGGCGGGCTGTCTGACAGCATAAACCAACGCACGGCGTCGGCGCCATATTGCTCGATGATGCTGTCGGGATCGACGACGTTTTTCTTGGATTTCGACATCTTGACCACGCGGCCAGCGGTCACCGGAGCGCCGTCTTCAATCGCAATCCAATCCGCGCCATCTTTGCGAACTTCGCCGGGGCTGAGCCAAGATCCATCGCCCAGCGCATAGGTCTCGTGCGTCACCATCCCCTGTGTGAACAAAGCCGCGAAGGGCTCTTTCACATCCATCTTGCCGATATGCGCCATCGCGCGGGTCCAGAAGCGGGCATAGAGCAGGTGCAGGATCGCGTGCTCGATCCCGCCAATATAGTGCTGCACCGGCATCCATTTGGCGATTTCTTCCTGGTCAAACGGCGCATCGGCGGGCTGGGAGGCAAAACGCAGGAAATACCAGCTCGAATTGACAAAAGTGTCGAGCGTGTCGGTTTCGCGCAGAGCGGGCTTACCGCTGATCGGACAGGTCGTGTGCTTCCATGTCGGGTGGCGTTCAAGCGGGTTGCCCGGCGTGTCGAAATCGATGTCTTCAGGCAGCTCGACCGGCAATTGATCGCGCGGGACGGGCACGGGGCCGTGATCGGGCGAGTGAATGATCGGGATCGGCGTGCCCCAATAACGCTGGCGCGAAATGCCCCAATCGCGCAGCCGCCAAACGGTCGTGCCCTCGCCCCAACCGCCTTTTTCAGCGCGCGCGATGACTTCGGCTTTGGCCTCTTCAACGCTCATCGCGTCGAGAAAGTCGGAATTGACGATCACGCCATCACCGGCCTCCGCCTCATCGCCCATCGGAGCGTCGGCTTCGGACACATCTTTGGCGACCACGCGCATAATCGGCAGCTCGTATTTGGTCGCGAATTCAAAGTCGCGCTGATCGTGGCCGGGCACGCCCATAACCGCGCCGGTGCCGTAATCCATCAGCACGAAGTTCGCGATAAACACCGGCATCGCCTCGCCGGTGAACGGGTGCTTGGCCGTTATCGAGGTGCGGTATCCCAGCTTCTCTGCGGTTTCGAGCGCCGCAGCGGTGGTCCCGCCTCTTTTGCACTCTTCGATAAAGACAGCGACCTGCGGGTCGTCTTTCAATCCCTGCGCAATCGGATGGTCGGCAGCGATCGCGCAGAAACTCGCGCCAAAAATGGTGTCAGGGCGGGTGGTGTAGACGGGCAGCTTCTCGCCATTGGACAGCTCAAAGCTGAATTCCAGCCCCTGACTCTTGCCGATCCAGTTTTCCTGCATCAGCCGGACCTTGTCGGGCCAGTCCTTCAACTCACCCAGACCGCTCAGCAAATCCTCGGCAAAGTCGGTGATCTTCAAGAACCATTGGTCGAGCTTGCGCTTTTCGACCTCGGCGCCCGAGCGCCAGCCTTTGCCGTCGATCACCTGCTCGTTGGCGAGCACCGTCATATCGACCGGGTCCCAATTGACCTCGGAAGAGCGGCGATAGACCAGCCCCGCTTCGAACATGTCGAGGAACAGCGCCTGCTCATGGCCGTAGTAATCGGGATCGCAGGTGGCGAATTCACGCGTCCAATCGAGCGCAAAGCCGATGCCTTTGAGCTGCTTTTTCATCGCCTCGATATTGGCGTAGGTCCATTCGCCCGGATGGACCTTTTTTTCCATCGCCGCATTCTCGGCCGGCATTCCGAAGGCATCCCACCCCATCGGGTGAAGCACTTCATGCCCCGTCATCTTCTTGTAGCGCGCAAGCACATCGCCCATCGTGTAATTGCGCACATGCCCCATATGGATGCGCCCCGAAGGATAGGGGAACATCTCAAGGATATAGCTCTTGGGCTTGTCGCTCTCGCTGTCGGCGGTGAAGGTCCCTGCCTTTTCCCACGCGCTTTGCCAGCGCCCGTCGGACTGCGACGGATCGAATCGTGTGTCAGTCATGTCAGCCTTGCTAATCTGCGCGCCCTCTGAACGCGAGTGGGCATCGAAACGAAGGGCTTATCCCGAAACGGCCTGACGGCGCAGATCGCGCGCTTTGGTCAGGATGATGTCTTCAAGCTTTTGCACAGTCGCCGCCTGCACCGGAGCGCTCACCCAATTGCCGCCCTGTGACACCTGCCGCGTCGCCGAAACCCGCAAAGCGTCTGCGCGCAATTGTTGATCGAGAATGGTCACGGTCAGTTTGACGCGCTCTTCGGGGTTGCTCGGGTTGGCATACCAATCGGTGACGATCACACCGCCCGCGCTGTCAGCCTGAAGCAAAGGAGCAAAACTCACGGTTTCAAGCGAAGCGCGCCACAGATAGGCGTTCACGCCAATCGCATTGATCTCGGCTGCCTGAAGTTGGGAAGTCGGACGGTCGCCGCCTCCGCAAGCTGAAAGCGCGGTCAACGCAGCGCAAGCAAGTGCCATGCGAATCGGGCGGTCAGAAATGAGTTTTGCGCGTAACACTGCGGTAAGTTCCTCCGGTCTTATTTGCCGCTCTATAATAAGAGCAGCGGCGGCGGCAAGCGCGATGCGCGATAAATCGAAACACGGGCCGCCGCGTTCATTGGCCTACCCGTTACCCCGCTTCTGCCTTTCGCAAGCCTGAATTTCGGAGGTTTTTCACACCGCCCATGCTGTTGAAGCTGTGTGCACGCTGCAACAGATCACTAATAACTAAAATATCAATGACGGAATCGATTGCGCTACAATCAGCTATGGTCCTATTCTCGCCCTGCGTTCCATGATCAGGCTGTGTTCAGACTGCATATGATGAATGCAAGCGGTCCGATCGCTCGGATCAAAACAGGGATACGAGTAAAGCTATGCAACGCCAATCGGCCAGAACATCAAAGTCGCAGCTTTCGCTGCCGCTTTTTGGTGTGCTCGGCGCGGTCGCACTTGCATTGCCTTCGACCGGCCTTGCCGTCGTTTCCTTCACAGACAGCATCGAAGCCAGTGGTTTTGACGTCTTTACACCGACCTCGGTTGATCCCGAGCTCAATGCAAGGGTCGTCGATCTCAGCCGCGAACGAGGTTTTCGTTTCACGCCTGCGGGATCACGCACCACCGAACGTGATCGCACGGTTACCGTAGCGGTCCGTGTCGACGAACAGACTGCCAAGGCAATCTCGGTTCGCTCCGCTGCCAAGGCTGCTCCTGGCGCAGGATCTGGAATTGCAGCGTTGCAAGCGTCGCGGTTTAATCTCGGTTCTTCGCGCGGCTATCAAACCTTCACCCGTCAGGTGAAACTGCCAAATACCGTGCGCAATCTGAAATTGCCGGATCTGGCCGACTTTGAACCATCGCGTCCCACCGCAAAGAGAGAACCCAGCCGTTTGCAACCGCGCTTTTCGGTTGAGGAGCAACGCTCGGCCGGGCGCTCGCCAAACACTCTCGATTCACTCGCATCGCAAACAGTCGATGTTGGCGGCTCTTTCAGCCTGTCGCCTAATCTCGACGTGACCGCTGGTGTGCGCCTTTCACAAGAGCGCGATCGCCTCGACCCGCTGACCAACTCGGTTCAGGACAGTCAGGCCGTTTATGTCGGGACCCAGATCAAGTTCTGATCCGGTTCGCTGGAGCATAAGGCATTCGTATACATCACCCCGTTTCGGCGGGGTTTTTTATTGCCTGCCGCTACGGCACCGCTACGCTTCCTCGCACTCAATCGAAGCAGGAGCACCAGAGTCATGTCCCGAGTAGCCATCGTAACAGGGGGAACGCGCGGGATCGGGCGTGCGATTTGCGAGAAATTGAAGGCTGACGGTCTTACAGTAGTGGGCAATTATGCGGGCAATGATGACGCTGCGCGCCAATTCTCGGGGGAGACAGGTATCCCGTGCTACAGGTGGGATGTCGGCGATCACGATGCGACAATCGCAGGCTGCGCGAAGGTCACCGAAGAAATCGGGCCTGTCGATGTGGTGGTCAACAATGCAGGGATTACCCGCGACGTCGCGCTCCACAAAATGAGCTTTGACGACTGGAATGGAGTGATGCGGGTCAATCTTGGCGGGTGCTTCAACATGGCCAGGGCCTGCTTTCCCGGAATGCGAGAGCGCAAATGGGGCAGGATCATCAATATCGGCTCTATTAATGGGCAAGCCGGGCAATTCGGTCAGGTCAATTACGCGGCGGCAAAGTCCGGCATTCACGGGTTTACCAAAGCGCTAGCGCAGGAGGGTGCGCGGCTTGGAATTACAGTAAACGCCATCGCGCCCGGCTATATCGACACCGATATGGTCGCCGCTGTGCCCGAGCCTGTTCTGGAGAAGATCGTCGCCAAGATTCCGGTTGGGCGTCTTGGCCATGCGGAGGAAATCGCGCGCGGAGTCAGCTTTCTGTGCTCGGAAGAGGCAGGCTTCGTCACCGGCTCGACCATGAGCATCAATGGCGGCCAGCACATGTACTGAACCCCGCCGCCTAGGTCACATTGCGGCGGACGCCTTGTCACTTCGTTAAGCATGTTGGGATACTTTGGGTTATCGATAATTCGACGACCGAAAGGGCACGAGTGCAGACATGGCGGACGTGAACACAGCAGAAGGCGCGCCGAAAGGCCCCGAAGCACGCGCAGCAGAGCGCACCGCGACAATGCTGCGCCACGCCAAGCTGGTGTGTCAAAGCGGCGAATATCTGTGCCGCATTCGCGATATCTCCGCGCTCGGCGTCGGCCTGACTTTTCACCATCAGGTGCCGCCAGAGCCGCGAATCCTGCTCCAGCTCGCCAACACTCTGACCTATCCGATCGAACGCGTCTGGCTCGGCAAACGGCAGGCCGGTTATCGTTTTGGATGCGAAGTTTCGGCTAGCGAGTTTGTCTCCGAACAAGGCGGTGTAGAACCAAGAGCCTTGCGCCTGAATATCAGCGCGCCAGCGCGCATCAACGCAAATGGCATCGTCAGCGAGGCTCGCCTGCTCGATATCTCGTGCGGTGGCGCGAAAATCGCGAGCGACCACACGCATACAGCCAATCGGCAAGTCGGCCTTCAACTCGCAGGCCTTCCGACGCAAATCGGGACAATCGGTTGGCTGGGGAGCGGAACCTTCGGCCTGCGGTTCGAGCGCGCCTTATCGAGCAAGGAGCTCGCAAACTGTGCGTTGTACCTCCAACCCTATGGTCAACCGCGCCCTAGCGGCTTTTCCGACCTCGCCAACGCAGCAAGCGATACGAACAAGGCCGCCGCCTAACGGGCTTTGCGCAAGGCAGCGGGTGCGCTAATGCCGCGCTGCTATGACGCGCAGTGACCTTTCCGATGCCGAAATCAGCGCGATTATCGAGATGGCGCTGAGCGATCATGTCAGCTTCAATGATATCGAGCAGCAGTTCGGCCTGTCCGATGCCGAGGTCAAAACCCTGATGCGCGACACGCTCAAGCCGTCGAGCTATCGCACATGGCGAAAGCGCGTGCGCACCTTTGGCGACCGGCGCGAGCACTACAAATGAGCGATAGCGCCCATGGCCCCACCGGAGAGAGCGCGCCGCCCTATCATCCGCCGGTCAAACGCTCGATCGCGATCGCCGGACACAAGACCAGCATCAGCCTTGAACCAATATTCTGGGACATGCTGCGCGATGCGGCGGCGGCTAGGTCAGTGCCCATCAGCACGCTGGTCGCCCAAATCGACGCCGAGCGCATCAAAGCCGACACCCCGCCCGGAGTGGCGAGCGCTATTCGGGTTTGGTTGGTGACTCATGGGTGAGATGCGCCAGCTGCTCGAACGCGATGGAGCCGTCAGGCTTGAAGGCTTAATCAACCAAAGCCTCGGCGAGTGGAAAGCTGCCACGAAGCCTTTTCTTGAGCTAGGAAAGCCCGGGCACCGCATCTCCGGCTCGACCATCGTAGCGGCGCTGGCTAATGACATTTGCGAGACCTCCGCGTTTCAGAATGCGGCGAGCGGAAGCTGGTCTCCGGTGCGTGCAATCGCCTTCAACAAGTCGAAAAATGCGAACTGGTCTCTTGGATGGCATCAGGACCGCACAATTGCTGTCAAGCGGCGTCAACGCGTTGAAGGATTCGACGTTTGGTCAATTAAGGATGGCCTCACACATGTCGAGCCGCCATTCTCTTTGCTAGAGCGGATGGTGACCATGCGCCTGCATCTTGATGAAGTGGGGGCGGACAATGCTCCATTGTTGGTTGCGAAAGGGAGCCATCGCCTCGGCAAGCTCGAGGAAGCTGAGATTGACGGCGTGATCGAACGGAGCATGGTCTATCCCTGCCATGCCGAAGCGGGCGATGGCTGGCTTTATGCAACACCCATTTTGCACGCATCAGCGCGTTCAGAGGGCAAACGCCCGCGCCGGGTTATCCAGATCGACTTCTCGCAAGATGCCCTTCCAGGAGATCTCGAATGGGCGGGAATCGGATATTCAGGGGCGCAGCCCTAATCATCCACCCGTTCAATATCCGCGCCGACCAGTTGGAGCTTCTCCTCCAACCGCTCGTATCCGCGATCGAGGTGGTAGATGCGGCGCACCTGTGTTTCGCCTTCCGCTGCCAGAGCCGCGATGATCAGGCTCATCGAGGCGCGCAGGTCGGTCGCCATCACTTCTGCGCCGGTCAGGTCTGACGGGCCTTTGACGATAGCGGTGCGGCCTTCGGTCGAGATATCCGCGCCCATCCGCGCCAGTTCGGGCACGTGCATGAAGCGGTTTTCGAAGATCGTCTCTTTCAACACGCTCGCGCCATCGGCCTTGCACAATAGGCTCATCAATTGCGCCTGCATATCGGTGGCAAGGCCGGGATAGGGCGCGGTGGTGAGGTCTACAGGGCCGAGCGTACCATTGGCGCGCACGGTGATGCCTTTGCGATCTTCATCGACCTCAACCCCGATGGCCCGCAAGGCATGGATGGTCGCCTGCATATCGTCGGCCTTGGCATTCTCCAGTCGGACTTCGCCGCCAGTAATCGCGGCGGCGCAAGCATAGGAGCCCGCTTCAATCCGGTCCGGCATCACCGCATAGGTCGCGCCGTTCAACCGTTTGACGCCGTGGATAGTTAGGTCGGAGGTGCCGATCCCTTCGATCTCCGCGCCCATCGCGGACAGCAGATTGCACAGATCGACAATCTCCGGCTCGCGCGCGGCGTTGTGGAAGCGGCTCGTCCCGTTGGCGAGCACTGCGGCCATCAGCGCGTTCTCGGTCGCGCCGACCGAAACCACCGGGAAGTCGAAATCGCCGCCGGGCAATCCGCCATCGGGCTGCATCGCTTTGACATAGCCCTGCGCGAGTTCGATTTCAGCGCCCATCGCTTCGAGCGCTTTCAAATGCAGATCAATCGGACGGTTCCCGATGGCACAGCCGCCGGGCATCGAAACGGTGGCCTCGCCCGCGCGCGCCAGCATCGGGCCGAGTACGAGAATCGAAGCGCGCATCTTGCGCACCAGATCATAGGGGGCGACGGTCGAGGTCAGGCGCGAAGCTTCGAATGTCACGACCCGGCCAAAATCCTCGGGCCGCTTGCCGTGGATCTCAACCGAGGCACCGAACTGCGTCATAAGGTGCTGAAAACCGTCAATATCCGCTAGCCGAGGCAGATTGCGCAGGGTCAGCGGCTCCTCGGTCAAAAGAGCGCAGGGGATGAGCGTCAGCGCGGCGTTCTTCGCGCCCGAGATTGGCAAGGTTCCGGATAGGCGATTGCCGCCCTTGATGATCAATTTGTCCATAAGATCGGCCTTAGCGGATCGGACATTTCGCGCAACTGACCGGCGAACAACGCATCCGTGCCATTGACGCCAGTTCTTGCGGGCGGCACGGAAGAGAACGCGTTTTCCCTTATGTTCGATCACTTTCGAGGCGATCCCGTGACCACACACAAGCCCATCAAAAAAGCCGTCTTTCCCGTTGCCGGGCTCGGCACTCGCTTCCTGCCCGCGACCAAGGCGATCCCCAAGGAGCTGCTTCCCGTGGTGGACCGTCCGCTGATCCAATACGCGGTCGACGAAGCGCGCGAGGCGGGTCTGGAGCAGATGATTTTTGTCACCGGGCGCGGCAAAACCGCCATCGTTGAACATTTCGACGTCGCCTACGAGCTTGAAACCACGATGAGCGAGCGGGGCAAGAACCTAAGCGTCCTCGAACCGACCCGCGCGACTCCCGGCGATATTATCACTGTACGTCAGCAAGTCCCGATGGGGCTGGGCCACGCCATCTGGTGCGCGCGCGCAATTGTCGGCGATGAACCATTTGCGATTTTCCTGCCCGACGAGCTGATGATCAATCACAAAGACGGCACCGGCTGCATGAAGCAGATGGTCGACGCCTATGAAGAGGTAGGCGGCAACGTGATCAGCGTGCTTGAAGTGCCGCAGGAAGAGGTCTCGAGCTATGGCGTGATCGACCCCGGAGCAGAAAGCGGCGCGCTGACCGAAGTGAAGGGACTGGTCGAGAAACCGCCCGTGGCCGAGGCGCCTTCGAACAAGATCATCTCGGGCCGCTACATCCTGCAACCCGAAGTGATGCGCACGCTCGAGAACCAGGAGAAAGGCGCGGGCGGGGAAATCCAGCTAACCGATGCCATGGCCAAGATGATCGGTACCCAGCCGTTCCATGCCGTGACCTTCGACGGGAACCGCTATGATTGCGGCAGCAAGCTCGGCTTTATCGAAGCGACGCTGGCCCTGGCGCTGGAGCGCGAGGATCTGGGCAAGGATGTGCGGGCGATGGCCCAGAGGCTGTTGGGGTAGCGGCCAAAACAAGACCTCCCGAAAAGCGCGAAGCCTTCCGGGAGGTAATTATCCAACCGAAACGAGTAGGCAGCCTATTCAGCCGCTTCGTCAGTGCCCAGTTCGCCATCATTGGCGCTTGGGTCGGCTTCTGCGTCCGCTGAGGTGTCGGCTTCAAGCGACCAGTTCGAGATCGCCTCTTCGACAGCCTCCGGTTCGGTGGCAGCGGCGTTGGCCAGCCCGCTGAGCGAAGACCCGTCCAGACCGAGCTCTTTCATCAGTCCGTCGAGCACGGGGGCCTGCGCGCGGTATGCCAAGGCGGCGGAAACAGCGTCGCTGGCGAGATTGCCCGAGCCACCGCGCGCGCCGCCCCCTGTACCGCCACCATCATTGGCCGCACCGCCCGAGGCTCCGCCGCTATTGGTAAGGCCATCGACCTGCACGATCTTGATCGAGTCGATCGCTTCCATCGGCTTGGCGCTCTCGCGCACCACTTCGGGCAACACTTTGAGCAGCGCCAGTTTCGTCTGAAGGCTGATCTGATCCATCGAGAGGATATTGGCCGCCTCGTTGACCGCTTGCTGACCGGCGGCTTCAACCTCGAAACGCACACGGTCGGCTTCGGCGCGCAGGATTTCGGCGTCCGCGTCACCCTTGGCCTCAAGCCTTGAAGCCTCGGCGCGGTTGGTCGCCGCGTCCTTTTCCGCTTCGGCTTCGACCTTGATGCTAATCGCGTCGCGCTCGGCAACCTTGGCTGCCTCGATCAGTTCGATCTTCTTCTGACGTTCGGCTACTTCGCTTTCGCGCGAGGTGACAACCTGCTCTTCGGCAGCCACAGCTTTGGCGCGCGCGGCGTCGGCTTCGGCCTTGGCCTGGCTTTCCTCGCGCGACTTGTTCTGGACCGCGATCTGCTGTTCCTGACGGGCGATTTCGAGCGCGCGGACCTGATCGATCCGGGCCTCTTCCACGGCGCGGTCGGCTTCGATCTGCTGGCTGTCGACCTCTTTCTTTGCCTGAATGCGCGCCGCTTCGGCTTCGCGTTCGCGCATGGCCTGTTCGCTCGCGATTTCGGCGGTTTGTGATGCGCGGCGCACTTCAACCTCGCGTTCCTGTTGCAGCCGCGCATATTCCTTATCACGCCCGATTTCGAAGCTCTTGGTATCCGCTTCGAGGTTCTTGGTCTCCATCTGGACCCGCGTGTCCTGTTCAATATCGTTGCGCAGCTTCTTGCGCGCTTCGATCTGCTCGGTCAGCTTGGTAAGACCTTCGGCGTCAAAAGCGTTGTTGGCGTTGAAGTGCTCGATGCTGGTTTGGTCCAGGCCGGTCAGCGAGACCGATTCGAGCTCCAGACCGTTCATCGCAAGGTCGTTTGATGACACTTGCTGCACCTTTTGCACGAAATCAGCGCGCTGTTCATGCAACTCATTCATGCTCATACCCGCGGCAACCGAGCGCAAGGCGTCCACGAATTTGCCCTCGACGAGATCCTTAAGCATTTCTGGCTGCATCGTGCGCTGGCCGAGAGTCTGCGCGGCCATCGCGATGGCATCGGCATCGGGACGCACACGGACATAGAACTCAGCCTTTACGTCGATCCGCAAGCGGTCGAGCGTGATCAACGCTTCGGCATCGCGGCGGATGACCGAGAGCACCAGCGTGTTCATATTAACCGGCATGGTCTCATGGAACACCGGCAGCACCAGCGCGCCACCATTCATCACGACCTTCTCACCGCCGACACCGGTCCGCACAAAGGCGATTTCTTTCGATGCGCGGCGATACAGCGTGGTGAGGAAGAAGATCGTGCCGAAAAACAGCACCAAGATAATCCCGATCCAAACCGCATATTCGATTAAGTAGTCCATATTTTCTCCTGTTTTCTCTGGCGCAGGCTTGGCGTTAGGGGCGCCCGCCCGCGCAAAAATGCGAAGCCGATCAGGTCAGCTTCAAATGTGAGCTTTCATATTGCACGCCGTAGAACGTCTCTCCCTCGCGGCGGACGAGCATGACCACTTCGCCTTCGAGCAGGCTTGCCTCGTCATCATGCGGCTCAACCATGACAAAATGTGGGTGGCCAAACTGGTCGATCACTTTGGAGCGCGCGGGTGAGCCGCGCCGCGCTGTGCCGATCTGAATTTCGGCATCACGCCGGATCAAGCTGCCGACCGATACAGCAGTGGTCTCGTCCTTGGGCATCAATTTGCCGATAGGCCGCGCCAGAACGCTGTTGACCGGCAAAGCCGCAACGCCCGCGCCCAACCCAGCCAAGGCAGTGTTGAGCGGTGAGCCGAGCAGCGAAATCGCGAATTCCTGACCCGCCACGCCAATCGCGGCGAACACGACCAGAAACATCATCAGCCAGATGAGAAACGGCACACGGCCGATCCCCAACAGGCTGAATGTCGCATCAAGAAAACCGGCGCTGTTCGCGCCATCGACATCAATGGCACCGTCGATGCCTGGCTCGACGTCCACATCAAGGCCGACATCGGCATCCGCACCATCGAACAGGTCACCCACTCCGATGATCTGCAAGACAGCGATCACCACCATCAGCCCGATTGCAACGGCAAATGGGAAATTGTGCAGCTCAAGCAAAGTCATTGAACTGCACCTGCGAAAAGGCCCGCCGCAGAGCCTGCGACGATCATGATCCTGATTTTTCCCATGAACGCAGTGTTAACATATCATGCCTCAAAAGTATAGATAAATCGCACAAGGCTTGTGATAAATCAGATTTGAAAAGTATTTGTTCAAGCGAGCCTTGTTTTATTGCTCTTCATCCCCATATATAGAGCTTAGGCCGGAACAATTCGCAGCGGTAAGGTCTTCAAGCCGCCCACAAAAGTGGAGTTGGAGCGCGCCGGTTCACCAGCCACCTCGACCCCGTCCAGCCGGTCAAGCAAAGCATCGAACAATATCCGGATCTGGAGCCGCGCCAGATGCAGGCCGAGGCATTGGTGCGCGCCAGCGCCAAAGGCCATGTGGCGATTGGGGCTGCGGCTTGCGTCAAACTCGCGCGGATTGTCGAATTGCGCCGGATCGTGATTGGCGGCGACATAGTTGAGCATCATCCAGTCATCCTTCTTGATCTGCTGGCCACCAATTTCGACATCCTCGGCCGCTGTACGCATGAAATGCTGAACCGCGGTGGTCCAGCGGATCGCCTCCTCAACGAGGCCAGGCAGAAGCGAACGGTCCGCCTTCACTTTGGCAAATTGCCCGGGATCGCGCGCCAAGGCCAGCATCGCGCCTGACATGGTGGCAGAGGTCGTATCGTGCCCGGCCGCGGCCATGATGATGTAGTACCCCGCCATATCGCGATCGGGCAGCGGCTCGCCATCGACGGTTGCATTGGCGATCACGCTGGCAACATCGTCGGTGGGATTGGCGCGCCGCTCGGCTGCGATCCCTGCGAAATAGTCCTCGAAACTCTTCACCGCACCAGCCACCAGTTGCGTGATTTGCTCCGGCGTCATGTTCTCCATTCCGCTTCCCGAAAGGTCGGCATCCTGACCGCCGAACATCTGCTGGGTCAGCATCAACATCCGCGGTTCATCCTCTTCGGGAATACCAAGGATTTGCATCACCACCCGCAGCGGCATCGGCGCGGCGACGCTTTTGACGAAATCAATCTCCGGCCCGCTTTCGATCATGGCGCCAACCAGACGGTCAGCCAGAGCGCGAATTTCGCCTTCGATCAGCCGCAAATTGCGCGGCATAAACCAGTCCTGCGTCAACTTGCGATATTTGGGGTGGATTGGGGCATCGAACACCACAAGGCTATCGACCAGCATGTTGGACCCAGTTGCCTTGCGCGAAAACTCCACCGCATCACGGGTGGCGAAGACGACCGGCTTGGGATTGTTGAGAAAGGTCTCATTGTCCTTAGAAATGCGCTTCACGTCATCATAGCGCGTGATCAGCCAGAATGGTTCGAACACGTCATCTTCGGCTATCACTTTGGCGACCGGCATTTCCTCGCGAAGTCGGTCGAATGTGTCGAGCAGAGGATCCCAATCGGCGTAGCTTTCCGGCGCTACAACCGCGCGGGCGACATCTTCGGGCAGAACAGCGGGATTGCTGGCCATTATGCGCCTCCCGCTGGCGCTTTGGCTGCATATTCGTCGCGCAGTTCGCGTTTGTAGAGCTTGCCGTTCGCTTCGCGCGGCAGGTCGGGCCGGAAATCGAACAGCTTGGGTAGCTTGATCCGCGCCAGATTGGGAGCGAGAAACTCGCGCAGCTCCGCTTCGAGATCCTCGCCCGCATCAGCCATGTCGAGCGGCTGCACCACGGCCACCACCTTCTCGCCCAGATCAGGGCACGGCGCGCCGATCACCGCCGCATCCATCACCTTGTCGTGGGTCACCAACAGGTTCTCAATCTCCTGCGGATAGATATTCACCCCGCCCGAAATGATCATGTGGCTCTTTCGGTCGGTCAGGAACAGATATCCGTCCGCGTCGACATGGCCGATATCGCCCAGCGTCATCCAGCCTTTGGGATGCATCGCGTCAGCGGTCTTCTCGGGGTCGTTGTGATAGGTCGGGAGCAGCACATTCTCGAAATAGATCAGCCCGTCCTCACCGGCGGGAACTTCCTCGCCTTCCGGGCCGCAGACATGCAGTTGCCCGTAGATAACTTTACCGACTGTGCCGGGGTGCTCGAGCCAGTCCTCGGCCTTGACCAAAGTCATTCCGATGCCTTCGGACCCGGCATAATATTCGTTCACAATCGGCCCCCACCATTCGATCATCTCGCGCTTTATCGGGACGGGGCAGGGCGCGGCGGCGTGGAGCGCGCGTTGGTGGCTTGAAAGGTCGTATTTGGTCCGGATCGCCGGATCGAGCTTGAGGAAGCGCACGAAATGCGTCGGCACCCACTGGCTGTCGGTGATCTTGTATTTCTCGATGGCTTGCAGCGCGGCCTCGGGGTCGAATTTCTCGAGCACCACCAAAGTGGCACCAAGCCGCTGCGCCGCTGAGCACCAGGCCAGGGGGGCCGCATGATAGAGCGGGGCGGGGGATAGGTAGCGCATAGTTCCGTCGGTAGGCATGCCTGCGCCCATTGTGGCGAGGCCGAGGAACGGGATCATCGCTTGGGGATCGGGGTCCTCTGGCGGAGCAGGCCGAATGCCTTTGGGCCGACCGGTCGTGCCCGAGCTATAGAGCATGGTCGCACCTGCTCGCTGGTCGGCAATTGGCTCGGGGGGCTGCGCAGTCAGCGCGGCGGCGAAGCTCTCATCACCTTCACCACCTGCGATCAACACAGGAAGGTCAGGGCATTCCGCGCGGATATCATCCATCACGCCGTCAAAAGCATGCGACGTGATCAGAAGTTTCGCGCCGCTATCCTTTAGGATGTAGGCAATCTCCGGTGCAGTCAGCCGCGTCGAGATCGGCACCAGCAAAGTGCCCGCGCGCTGCGACCCCCAGACCAAAGTGAAATACTCGATCCGGTTTTCCAGCAGCACGGCAAAGGCGTCATCGGTTTTGAAACCGTGCGCGCGCATCAACTGGGCAAAGCGGTTCGCCGCCTCGTCCATTTCGCCATAGGTCATTTGCTCGCCCGAGCCCGCCATGATGACGGCGGGATGGTCAGGACGGTTCGCGGCATGCGCGATCGGATGCAAGCTCATTGATGTCTCCCTTGCCACCGGCGCAGCTGCGCAGATCGGCTATCTCTCTGACGGGAAATCTAACGGGGCGTTGGCGGCTCGCAAGCGAAATCGGCAGCAAACAGGCAGGCATTTCGACGAGCGTAGAGCGCAAAAAAAGGCGGCGGGAAAACCCGCCGCCCAAACTCGGACACCCTCTCCAATGTCCGACCCGCTCGTTGGCGGGGAAACTCTGATGGTTCGCGATCAGCGAACCCGGTCAAACACCGCTTACTAGCCGCCTTGTCCGGTCAAACGGGCATCGTTGGCGTAAGCCGTCTGTGCTTGAGTTTCCTTCATATAGGGAATTGGATTGACTGCAACCCCACCAACGCGAACTTCGTAGTGGAGATGCGGGCCGGTCGAACGGCCGGTCGATCCGACATAGCCGATCAGATCGCCTTTTCTCACGCGTTGATCCTTGGCGACAGCGATGCGCGAAAGGTGCGCATAGCGGGTTTCAAGGTTCGCGCCGTGATCGATGCTGATGTAAAGGACGTAACTCGAAAAACGGTTTGCGCGGGTGATCATGCCATCCGCGGTCGCGTAGACCGGCGTACCGGTCGGTGCAGCAAGATCGATACCCTTGTGGTTACGACGCTTACGCAGAACAGGGTGCACGCGCATGCCATAGCCGCTGCTGATACGGCCACGGTTAAGAGGCATGCGCGACGGGATCGAGACCACGGTGCGTTCCACAGGCGCTTCGGGACCGCCTTTGTCGAGAGCAACCCAGCTGGCAAACAAATCACGAAACTTCGCATCGCCGGTCGTGAGTGTCTCGGCTTGCGCATCCTTGATCGAAGCGGTCACATCCGCCGCCGTCGTGGCATTATTGGTCGAAGTGTTGGCAAGTGCGGGGTTGGCCACGGTCAGGGTTGCGGTGGCAAGAATTGCTGCGGCAACCTGGTTGACCTGACGCTTGAAAAGCGTGCGCATAAATAGACCCGTTCCTATTCTTCGGTGCGGCGTGTTCGCCTGCATGGTTTCGTTCACGATGAGAGAAACTCGCGGCGTATCCTGCACAACGCGACTTCCGGCCTCATCAATGTCCGAGCCCCCCTTAGCGGGTCGCTTGAACTGTTGAGACAGAGTTATTGCGACGATTCTTTAATTCGCAACATCTTCGTAAAAGTTTGGGGATAGACCGGCTTCAAGACGGGCTGAGTCGTTGAACGGCGGCTTAACGGCGCCTCTGAAATGCGCGCGAACCAAGGATTTCCATAGGGTTTCGGGGCGTTCACCGGCTTGTTCGGCAACTTTCAGAAAGTGTTTGGTGCCGAATCCGACATGACGAATCTCATCGTCAAGGATGCGGGACAAGATTTTGCTGCCACCCTCGTCGCCTGCCGCATTGACCCGCTCAAGCGTTGCCGGTGTTACGTCCAGCCCCCGCGCTTCGAGCACCATCGGCACAATGGCCAACCGCGCAGCGACATTATTACGCGTTTCATAAGCGGCCTGCCACAAACCCGCATGGGCTGGGAGCGCGCCGTAGAAACTGCCCAAGGATTCAAGTTTGCGCGCCAAAAGGGCGAAATGCATCGCTTCATCGGCTGCGACATAGAGGAAGTCGTCGACGAATTCCTCGCCCATCTGCGCGCCGAACCGTCCGGCCATATCTAGCGCGAGGTCAATCGCGACGAATTCGATATGCGCCAGGCTGTGCCAAAGTGCGATGCGCCCCCGCTCCGAACCAAACTTGCCGCGCTTGGGCATTTGAGCCGGGGGCAACAATTGAGGCTGTGCAGGCCATGCAGGCTGATCCGGCATGGAAACATCGAATTCCCATGCCAGCTCGCCTTTGCGCCAGCGCCGCACGAGCGAGCGGGTCGCAAAGCACTTGGCGCGCGGATCGCCGGTTAGCAGGGCATCCCGGATCGCGGAGGCGACTGATTGCATGGGTTTAAGCGTGGCTCAGAGCGCTTGGGCAGCGGCGAGCACTTCCTCGGCGTGGCCTTTGACCTTCACCTTGTTCCAGACCTGCGCGATTGTCCCGTCAGCCCCGACCAGATAAGTCGTGCGGACCATGCCCATATAGGTCTTTCCGTACATCTGCTTTTCGGTCCAGATGCCCAGCGCATCGGACAGCCCGCCCTCTTCGGCATCGGTCGCGAGCGGGGTGGTGAGGTCATGCTTGGCGATGAAATTCTGGTGCTTCTTGGCCGAATCTTTCGATACGCCGAGCAGTTCGACGCCAGCAGCCTCAAAATCGCCTTTGAGCGCGGTGAAATCCTTGGCTTCGGTGGTGCAACCGGGTGTTTTGTCCTTCGGGTAGAAGAAGATCACGAGTTTCTTGCCTGCAAAGTCCGACGGTTTGACCGTGCCGCCGTCGGGGGTGCCCATTTCGATATCGGGCATGGAATCGCCTGCTTCTGGAAAGGTGCTCATCTTTGTGCTCCGTTTAATTGACTAAACTATCGATTGCCCAAGAATCGCGGACCAGACCCCGCCGACCCTTTGCCGCGCTTTGGTCAGTGCATGCAAGAGCGCGTCGTAATCATCGACATGGCAGGCCTGTGCCAGAGCACCGCGCGCACATTGCGGCGGCTCGGTGCCTCCGGGGGCTAGCAGGCGGCCTGCGACCAGCAAGCGCGTCATCAGGTCGTATTCCTTGATCAGTGCCTCGGGCAGCAAATCGGCTTCGGACAGCGCAGGGATGGCGGTGCCAAGATCGGGGCTCAGCGCGCCGGGATGTTCCTTTGCCAAGCGTCCGCCGTCGCGCAATTGCAGAAAGTGGACCAGAAACTCGCAATCGACCAAGCCGCCGCGCAGCAGCTTCACATCAAGGGGGCCGCGCGCCGATTTATGCCGCGCCATATCGGCGCGCATGGTGGTGACGGCATCGTGGAGCTTTTCAGTGTCGCGCGGGCGCACCATCACGTCGGCCATGATGGCCTCCAGATCTCTGCGCGCCGCATCCGACCCGATCAGCACGCGCGCTCTCGCCAGCGCCATATGCTCCCACGTCCACGCCGCCTCGCGCTGATATTTGGCAAAGGCCTCGCAACTGACCGCGAGCGGTCCTTGCTTGCCTTGCGGGCGCAGGCGGGTGTCGACCTCGTAAAGCGCCCCGCGCGCGGTCGGCACCGAGAGCGCCGCGCTCACCCGGCTCGCCAACCGGTTGTAATATTGCGTCGCCCCGAGCGGGCGCTCGCCGTCCGATTGCGCGGCAAAGTCACCCGAGAACAGATAGATTATGTCGAGATCAGAGGCATGGGTCAGCGCCCCTCCGCCGAACCGCCCGAGGCCCAACACCAACAATTCGCTATCCGCTATTTCGCCATGAGACTTCACGAATTCCCGCGTGGTCTCTTGCACCACCAGCTTGAGCGCAGCCTCGGCGACGCGCGACAACGCGGCGGCGATGTCAATCGGATCGGCGATCCCTTCGATCAATTGCACGCCCAGCGCGAAGTGCAGCTCGCTAGTCACGGTGCGGATTGAATCGAGCAGAGCCTCGTAATCATCGCGCATCGCGCTAGCTTCGAAACGGGCGATGATCGAATCTACGTCGCCGGGCAGCTCCAGCGCTCGGCGATCCACCAAGGTGTCGAGCAGCGACGGCTCGCGGGCCAATTCGTCGGCGAGCATGGGAGCGAGCGTCAGGGCGTTGACCAGCCGCTTGAGCAGGTTGGGCCGCGCTTCGAGCAGGTGAAACAGATTGATCGCCGAGGGCGCGCGTTCGAGCACGGTCTCCCACCGCACCAGTGCGCGTTCGGGATCATCGGCGCTGTTGAACGCCTGCGCCAGAACCGGAGCAATCGCATCGAAAGCCGCCAAGGCAGCGGGCGAGCGGAGCGATTGGTACCGCCCATCGCGCCAGGCATCGACGCGCTCGGCGAATTTGTCGGGCACATTGGCGGCGGCGGGTGTGGGTTGTGGTTGTGGCTCGGCGGGCGGCTGTTGGGCGGGAGCGCTCCCGATCAGATCATCATAGATCGCCCCCGTCCGCTCGGTCAGCTCGCTCAGCTCTCCGACCAAAGCATCCGCGCCAGCCAGCCCGTCCAACCGCGCGACACGGTCCAGCAGGTCTTCGTTTTCCGGCAGGCTATGCGTTTGGCGGTCGTTCACCATCTGCAAGCGGTGCTCGATCACGCGTAGGCGATCATAGCCTTCGCCCAGCGCCTCAGCTGTCCCGGCCCCGATATGCCCCGCTGCGGCCAGCGCGTCGAGTGCCGCCCGCGTACTGCGCACCCGCAGGCTCTGATCACGCCCGCCATGGATTAGCTGATGCGTTTGCGCGAAGAACTCGATTTCGCGAATGCCGCCGCGCCCTCTTTTAACGTCAAAGCCGGGGCCGGGGCGCGCGGGGCCAGCATGGTTCTCGCGGATGCGCTTGGTGAGCGCGCGGATTTCGGCAATCGCTCCAAAATCGAGCGCATGCCGCCAGACAAACGGGCTGATTTCTTCGAGGAACGCCTCGCCCGACGCCACATCGCCCGCTGCCGCCCGCGCGCGGATAAAGGCCGCCCGCTCCCACGCCAGAGCCGCGCCCTGATAATGCGCCAAAGCCGCGCCGCGCGGCACCACCAGCGGACTGATCTCGCTCGCAGGGCGCAGCCGCAGATCAACCCGCATGACATAGCCTTCGGCCGTGTTTTCAGAGAGCAAATTGACGATCCGCTTGCCATATCGCTGCGCTGCTTCGCCCGGATCATCACGTTCGCGCCGCGGCAGGTTTTCAGGATCATAGAGCAGGATCGGGTCGATATCGGACGAATAGTTGAGTTCGCCCGCACCCTGTTTGCCCAAGGCCAGCGCGATGAGACCTGCCGCGCTCTCCTCGCCCGTGCGCTCGGTAAGCGCAGTGCGAATAGCCCGATCCAGCGCGCGGTCGGCAAAATCGGTGAGCTCGGACACCACGCGGATGAGCGGGAACGCCCCGGCCAGATCGCCAATCGCCAGCGTCGTGGCGAGCGCCCGACGCGCGCGTCGCAGGGCAACACCCGCATCTTCGTGGTTGGATTGTCGCCGAGACCAATCAAACGCGGCATCTGCATCGCCTGCATGCAGCAAAGCCGCGAGCTCGACTTGCCGATCCAGCGAGCGCGCGAGAAACGGCGCAAACTCCCGCGCCCGCTCCAGTGCACCATGCCAATCGTGATGAGCCTTGCCCGCCATAGGCCTTTTCTTGCAGCGCCACTTATGCTCTGCAAGGGATGCCGCAGCCAATCGAGGGAATAGGACCGCGCCATGACCATCCATGCTTGCATCAAAGGCAGAGCGTCGGCGGTGGCGCGGTTTTCGGAATTGACCCGATGCCACGCGTGATACCGCCCGAATGGGCACCGCAAGAATGGCTCTGGATTGGCTTTCCGCATCTGGCAGAGGAGTGGCCGGGCTATCTTGAGCGGGCGCAGAAGCAGATCGCTGGGTTTGCCAATGCCGTGGCCGAGAGCGGCCAGCCGGTGCGCTTGCTGGTTCGCGACGCAGCGAACGAGGCACGTGCAAGGTCTCTGGTCAGCGAAGCGGTTACGCTGGAGCGGCGGGTCTACGGCGACATCTGGCTGCGCGACACTGGCCCTTTGGTGGTGATGGAAGGCGGCAAGCGTGCGGCGCAGCGCTTCGGATTTAACGGCTGGGGCGGGAAGTATCAGATGCCGGGCGATGAGAGCATCGGCGCAGAATTGGCGCGCGATGCGGGATTGGCGGTCGAGAGCTGGCCCATGGTGCTCGAAGGGGGTGCACTCGACTGGGATGGCACCGGCGTAGTTGTGACCACCGAGCAATGCCTGCTCAACCTCAACCGCAACCCGCACATGTCGCGCGAGGCAATCGAGGCGGAGCTTACCCGCACGCTTGGCCTCACCAGGGTGGTGTGGCTGCGCGAGGGGCTGATCAACGATCACACCGATGGCCATGTCGACAACCTCGCGCGGTTTGTCGCGCCGGGTCGGCTGATCGTGCCCGAGGCGAGCGGCGAGGACGATCCCAATGCGGAGATCTATGCCGATGCGGCGGCGCGCGCGCAGGCCGCTGGCTTAGAGGTCGTGCGTATTCCGTCGCCCGGTTTGATCGAGCGAGACGGAGCGGTGGAGCCAGCGAGCTATGTCAATTTCGCAATCACAACGCATCAGGTCGTGGTGCCAACCTTCGGCTCGCCGTGTGACGAAGCCGGTATTGCGGCTATCGCGCAGCACTTTCCCGAGCGTAAGACCATCGGACTGCCCGCTGATGCAGTGCTCGCAGGGGGCGGGGGATTTCACTGTGCGAGCCAGCAAATGCCCGCCTCAAGTTAACGACCTGTTAGTATTTTGCCGCGAGAATGGCAGGATGAGCAGAGCCATTGCCCTTACCCGCCACGCCAGCCAGCAAGCCGTCGCGCTTCAGGCTGACCTTGCGCGTGCGGCAATCGTGCTCGGCTCAAGCGCAGCCCTGATCCTCGCCGGACAGCCGCTCCCGCTCTAACACATCCGCTTCAAAGCAGTTTGACAAGCGCCGCGATCGCCGCTGCGCCAAGCACCACACCCACACAGACGCGCCACGTCCGGTCGCTTACCTTGCCAAAGGCTAGGCTACCTAGCCAATTGCCCAGCATCACCAGCGGAAACAACGCGAGGCCGAGCACAATCACACGCCATTCGAGCACACCAATCGCTGCGCCCGAACCTAGCCCCGCCATCGCCGCTATCCCGAAGATGCCAACCATCGATGCTTTGGCGGTGATGCGCGGTATGTCGCGCCCGACGTAGTACGGCACCACTGGCGGGCCGGGCATCGCTGCAAAGCCGGTGAGGATGCCGGCAGAAATGCCTGTGGCTGTGGTCGCCAGCGCGCCGGGCTGCTCGGCCCCGCGCCGGGGCAAGAGCACCGCGACAAAGGCCGACAACGCCACCAAAGCGATCAACAACCGCGCCAGATTCTGCGGCGTCGCGGCCAGCAGCATCAGCCCCGGAGCGGTCGCCGCGACGACCAGCACGCTGATCACAAAGGCGCTGCGCTCCGCCTCGCGCAGGATCAGGCGGATCTCCGTAAACGCCAGCAACCCCGCCATCACATTGATCGCCAGCACCGCTTCGACCGGCGTCAAAGCCAGCGCGAGGATCGGCACCAGCAGAATGCCGAAGCCAAACCCCGTCAGCCCGCGGATGAACGCCGCCATCAGCGTCGCAGCAATTGCCACTGCGATTTGCAGCGCGGTGAACCCGGCGAGGAACTCCAAGCTCTAAGCCCTGAGCTCTAGCCGCGCAGATCGGGCGGGGTCGCCGCCTCGGTCAGGAACGCAATCGCCTCGTCGAGAGACAGAACCTTCTGCTCCTTCTCGCCCAAAGTCCGCATCGCCACGCTGCCCTCCTCGGCCTCGCGCTTGCCGACCACCAGAATATGCGGGACCTTGGCTAGCGAGTGTTCGCGCACCTTGTAGTTGATCTTCTCGTTGCGCAGGTCGCTTTCGACCCGAATTCCGGCCGCTTTCAGCTTGGCCTCAACCTCGCTCGCATAGCCATCAATGTCCGACACAATCGGCGCGACCACAGCCTGCACCGGGGCGAGCCAGACCGGCATCCGGCCAGCGTAGTGCTCGATCAGAATACCGATGAACCGCTCATACGAACCAAAGATCGCGCGGTGGAGCATGACGGGGCGGTGCTTGTCACCATCCTCGCCGATATAGGTCGCATCGAGACGGTCGGGCAGAACCCGGTCGCCCTGGATCGTGCCGACCTGCCATGTCCGGCCGATCGCATCGGTCAGGTGCCATTCGAGCTTGGGCGCATAGAACGCGCCCTCCCCCGGCAGCTCTTCCCAGCCGAACTCGCCGGTCATCATGCCCGCTTCTTCGACGGCATCGCGCAGTTCCTGCTCGGCCTTGTCCCAGTCGGCATCGGAACCGAGCCGCTTGTCCGGGCGCAGCGCCAGCTTGATCGCGAATGTGAAGCCGAAATCCTCATATACGCCCGCGGCCAGCTTGCAGAAGTTGCGCACTTCCTCGACGACCTGCTCTTCGGTGCAGAAGATGTGCGCATCGTCCTGCGTGAACTGACGCACCCGCATCAGACCATGGAGCGCGCCGTGTGGCTCGTTGCGGTGGCAACAGCCCATCTCGCCCAAACGGATCGGCAGATCGCGATAGGACGTGATGCCTTGCTTGAACACCAGAACGTGCGCAGGGCAGTTCATCGGCTTGATCGCCATCCAGTCGGAATCGTCGGCCACCTTCGGGGCCTCTGCCGCCGCGCCCGTATCATCGACCTCGGGCACGATGTCGGGCACCGCGAACATGTTCTCGGCGTATTTGCCCCAGTGGCCCGATTGCGTCCATTGCCGCACATCCATCAGCTGCGGCGTCTTGATCTCGCGATAGCCGGCATTGTCCATCTTGCGGCGCATATAGGCCTCTAGCTCGCGCCAGATGCGATAGCCCTTGGGGTGCCAGAAGACGCTGCCATGCGCCTCTTCCTGAAGGTGGAACAGGTCCATCTCGCGGCCCAGCTTGCGGTGATCGCGCTTGGCCGCTTCTTCGAGGTTATGGAGATGCTGGTTGAGCTGCTTCTTGTTGAGCCAGCCGGTGCCATAGATGCGCGTCAGCTGAGCGTTGTTCTGGTCGCCGCGCCAATAGGCTCCGGCCACCCGCAACAGCTTGAAGGCTTGCGGATCGAGCTTGCCAGTCGATGCGAGATGCGGCCCACGACACATGTCGAGCCAGTCATCGCCCGACCAGTATACAGTCAGCTCTTCGTTTTCGGGCAGGGTCTTGGCCCACTCCGCCTTGAACGCCTCGCCTTCGGCTTCCCATTTGTCGATCAGCGCCTGACGCGACCAGACCTCGCGGCGCAGCGGTTTGTCCGCCTTGATGATTTCGCGCATCTTCTCCTCGATGGCGGGCAGGTCTTCGCTGCTGAACGGCTCACGGCCCTCGGGCGCTTTCACATCGTAGTAGAAGCCGTCATCGGTCGCGGGGCCAAAGGTGATCTGCGTGCCGGGGAACACCGCCTGCACCGCTTCGGCGAGGACATGCGCGAAATCGTGCCGCACCAGCTCCAGCGCATCGGCTTCATCGCGCGCGGTGATCAGCGCAAGCTCGGCATCGCCATCGAACGGGCGGCCAATGTCGCGCACTTCACCATCGACGCGCGCGGCAAGCGCGGCCTTGGCAAGCCCCGGGCCAATCGCGGCGGCGACATCGGCGGGGGTGCTCCCCGACTCCATTTCGCGCACCGAGCCATCGGGCAGGCTGATTTTGAGCAGTTCGGTCATCGTATCCAGTCCGTCTCGTTTGGCGCGCCCTGCCATAGGTCCGCGCGCACGCAAAGAGCAGCGTTTGGTTTTATGCCAATTTCGAGAGGACGCTGCGCCACCCGAAACCGGGCAGCGGTATTAGCGACTAGCGCGCGACCAACTGCCCCGGAACTTGCCGGGTTGTGGTGGTGGTAGTCGTGGTCAGCAGCTGTGCCATGAGCAGGTAGATAGGGACCAAAGGTAAAGATGTCACCCCTAGAACGCCCAACACGCCGTGGACCGCGAAGCAGAGCTTTCGAAAGTGTGACCTTCCGGCGATTCCAGTGGCCTTTCAGAGCCTTACAGGTAACCGCAACATCGCCATGTGTGACTTTCCAAATCGAGCGGTTTCCAACCATCAAAAGGGGTCCTGCATTCATAGGCTAACCTTAGCGCCCGTCCACCCCGGTAGGAAAGCCGCCCCACCTGCAATACGGAAAGCACACACTCCCTTTTGGAAAGGGTACTTGACATTCGCGCGAATCGATGACAAGTGTCCTTTCCATAGTTGAAAGGGAGCTTTACCAATGAGCAATATCAGCAAAGCGCTTCTATGGGCGGCCATCATCATTGCCGCCGCTTTGATCATGAGCGGTATGAGTATCAGCGACGCCGCGTCTTCCGGCGTGATTCTGGGGCTGTCCGGCGTCGCATGGGCGACCATCGCAACCGATAGCGGTTGTGGCCGGAGGTGCCCGTCATGAGCAACGTCGCAGAAAAACAATCCGAATTCAGCAATGCCTGCCTGATCGCGGCGGTGTCCTCGGTCTTGAGCGCGCTGCTTGTGCTGTTCCTTTGGAAATCGGACGCGATTGGCATCAACACCGCCTATATTCTCGCCATCGTCCCGACCGCGCTGATGATCTTTGCCTTCGTCAAATCGCTCGGGCGGGCCAAGGGCAAGGCGAGCCAGCGATATCTCGCGCGCATCGCGGTGGTGATGGCGTTTTATCTCCTCACGCTGTTTCTGGCTGAAAACCTGATCGAGGATCGGGGATTGACCGGCCCGCTGGCGGTGATCGTTGCGCTGTTGCCGGGCCTGTCCTTTGCCGGAATTGTCTGGATCTTCGGCGGGCTGATCGTCGAGGAGAAAGACGAGTTCTACCGCATGCTCTATATCACGCAGGGCCTGATCGCGACCGCGATTTCCTTCACCCTCGCGGCGGTCTGGGGCTTTCTTGAAACCTACAAGATTGTCGAGCCGGTCACCGCCTATTGGTGGCCGACGATCTGGTGCTTCGGTCTGGGCATCGGCGCGATTTACAACAAGATCAAATACGGCACTTATGGAGAGATCCGATGAGCGGCCCTGCACAAAAGCGCTACATCCGGCGCGTTGCGATCCTGACGGCGCTCTTTCTGGCGGCATTTGCGCTAATCACTGTGATCCAGAGCGACGCTGCGGAACCGGGCTGGCTTGCTCTCGCCATTGCCATATTGCCCGGCCTAGCTGTCATCGGAGTGTTCTGGGCAATCGGACGCTTGATTGTCGAGGAGAGCGACGAATTTGTGCGGATGCTAACAATCCGTCAGGTGCTGGTTGCATCGGGATTGGCTCTAAGCGCGGCTTCGGTGTGGGGCTTCCTCGAAGCGGCTTCGCTGGTCGCGCATGTTGACGCCTATTGGTACGCGGTGATCTGGTTTGGTGGGCTGATCGTGGGGTCGATCATAAACCGGGTCCAGCACGGCGCCTGGGGTGCGGCATGAACAACCGCCTCAAAGTGCTCCGCGCCGAGCGGGACTGGAGCCAGCAGGACCTCGCCGACCGGCTCGATGTCAGCCGCCAGAGCGTCAACGCCATCGAAAAGGGCCGCTATGACCCCTCGCTTCCGCTGGCATTCCGGATTGCCGACGTGTTCGAGCTGACCATCGAAGAGATTTTCAGCCGCGATTAGTTGGCTGGGGCGGACTTACTCGCCCGCCCCAGCCTTTACTCAGCTGTCGCCAGCCATATTATCGAGGTTGTTTGCCTTCTTTCCGTCGGGATTAGAGCGCAAGTGCTTCTTTGCACCTGGGCGATTTACCACATGTGTACCATCTATCTCGCCACGTTCTGCCATCGGAATAGCAGTTGCGACGGGAGTGAAATTCACGTTTCCCTTGAATTTGACATGCGAGATGTCGCCTTCTTTATCGGCTCGTGCATCAACAATTATACGCTTCATATTTTTTACTCCAATATGCCGCGCAGGATTGATTTGTAAGACTCGGTGCCGCATCAAGCGACGTCGAAACGAGAGTCCGCCCAGCGCGGCGGGTTCTTGATAGAGCCGGGGTCTGATTCACCCCGGCTCACCCACCTTATATCTCTTGAAATGTTGGAATCAGAGTCAGCGCTTTGCGATTCGGCGGGGAAAACCCTGCAAATCGTATCCAAAGACTTTTGCCCAGAAATCAGGTGTCCAGCTTATGCGACCCCGCCTCGCTCGAAATCCGCTTTGTGCCGGCCAGTTTGGTCGAGCGCTTCTTGACCCCGGCGACAAAGCGGTATTCGGTGGTCGCGCGGGTCGGAGTCAGTTCAACCGTCAGATATCCGCGCTGTGAAGAATCGACCCATTTGAGCTGATCGTTCGCGCTCACGGTCGCTGCGGCCACATCGGACGGGGCGATCATCGAAAGCGAGCTTTCCATTCCCGGCGAGGTCACGCCCTGCACCCCGAACTCGATGCCGGTCTTCTCGCCGTCGAGATCAAGCTCGAACGCCCAACCGTTGTGCGTATCGCCAGCGAGAACCAGCAGGTTCGCGTCGGCTTCAAGCGCCATCTTGAACGCCCGCTCGCGCGCGGCGGGATAGCCGTCCCACGCATCCATATTGGCCGGAATACCCGCATCGCTCGCCATGGCGCCGTTGACGAAACGCTTGCGCAGGAAATCGGGCAGATTGTCGGGCATCGAATCCAGCAGTGCGGTCGGGATCATGAATTCGCCCATCAGCACCTGCTGCACCAGCACTTGCCACGTGGCGCCGCGCGCGGTTGATGCCGCCAATCCTTCGCCGAGCCATTTTTCCTGCCGCTCGCCCAACAATTGCCGCTCCGGATCGGCCCATGCGCCATCGCGAAAGTTCGCAAGCGCCTTTTTCGCCGCTTCGGGATCGGTCTTGCCGGCCAGAACGGTGCCGAGATCAAGCTGCTCGTCGCGCCCCTCTATGCGGGTGTCGAGCCGGAACAGGGTCGCCAGATCGCCCACGTCATAGCTGGCATAGGGTTCATCGGAGATCGGCATCCATTCACGATAGACCTGGCGCGCAACGCTGAGACGTTCTTCCCAGCTGCCTTCGGTGTCAGGCTGATGGTTTTGCGCGCCATCTTTCCAGCTGTTGTTGGTGGTTTCGTGGTCATCCCAAACCGCGATCATTGGCATAACCTGATGCAGCCGCTGAAGATCGGGATCATCGCGATAGGTGGCGTATCGCAGCCGGTAATCGGTCAGCGAGATGATCTCGTTATCGGGGCTGATCCCGCGCGCAATGTTGATCTGCCCGCCAGAGGGATAGGTGCCCTCGCCATATTCGTAGATGTAGTCTCCCAGATGCACTGCGAGGTCGCAATCGTTCGCCTCGGCAGCGTGGGCATAGGCGTTGAACCAGCCGAAACCGAAATTCGAGCAGGAGAACACCGCGAGCTTGAATGTGTCGGTGGGGCCTTCGGGCAGGGTGCGCGTGCGGCCAATCGGGGTCGTGCTGCCATCGGGCGCGATAAAGCGGAAATAGTACCAGCGATTGGGCGACAGGCCCGTGGCGACCGGTTTGACGCACCAATCGCGCTCGGGCGTGGCGGTCACCTCGCCTTCCGCGACGGGCATGGCAAAATCGAGCGTCTCGCTGACCTGCCATTCGAGCTTGGTCGCTTGCTGGCCGACAAACCGCGTCCATAACAGCACCGAATTGGCCTGAGGCTCTCCGCTGGCGACGCAATGGGTGAAGCCGGTGCCAAACTGGCGCGCGGCGAGCGGGGTCGCCGCCACAGCCGCAGATGCTCCGGCAAGGCCGAACAGGCTGCGGCGGGTCAACACAACGCCTCCGGCAGATTCGCGCGGGGCGGATTGTGGTGTGGGACGAGCAGGGCCTTGCGGCGGGTCGGTCTTGATCATGGGCTTGTGTTTATTCCTCTCCCATGCCGCCCGTGACAGGACAAGCTTGCGCAAATGGCCGTTGCGCGGGCATGACTGTGACGATGAGCGATGTTCTTTTTCACTCCATGCCCGATCAGCGGCAGATTGCCTATCGCCACTGGAAAGGCGCCGGTCCGACTGTGGTATTTTTGCCCGGCTACATGTCCGATATGGACGGCGGCAAGGCGACCGCTTTGTTTGCCGAGGCGCGGGCAAAGGGGCGCGCGTGCCTTCTGCTCGACTGTTCGGGATGCGGCGCAAGTTCGGGCGATTTTGCCGATGGCACACTCAGCCGATGGCGCGAGGAAGTGCTGGCTTTGATCGAGGCTCATGTCGAAGGGTCGGTCCTGCTGGTCGGCTCGTCCATGGGCGGCTGGCTGATGCTGCTCGTCGGCGAAGCCTTGGGGGAGCGGCTCACCGGCATGATCGGCATCGCCGCCGCTCCGGACTTCACCCGCTGGGGCTTTAGCGACGAGCAGCGCGCTTTGATGGCGCGCGGCGAGACGCTTTACGAAGACAATCCCTACGGCCCCGAACCAACACCCACCCATGCGGGCTTTTTCGCCGATGCCGAGGCGCAATTGCGGCTGGAAAGCGCAATCGCGATCACCTGCCCGGTCCACCTGCTGCACGGACAGCGCGACGAGGATGTGCCGTGGGAGACCAGTCTCGCGCTCGCAAAGGCACTGCGTTCGGATGATGTTCAAGTGACATTGATCAAAGACGGCGATCACCGCCTTTCGCGCGATGCGGATATTGACCGGCTCAAGGCGGCAGTCGCGCAGCATTATTTGATGGAAACCCCCTGAACGTGTCCATGATTCTCGCTTCAATGCTGGCCTTGCAAGTTGGCCCGAACCCGGTCGGCGGCGCGCTGCCCGGTGTCCCCGACGAATTGCTCAATCGTCCGCCGCGCCCGTCCGAAACGGCGCCAGACAATCCGACCAGCCAGTGGCTCGCGCAGTGTTTCAAGCAGCTTGAGGACGACCCCGCGCGCGCGCACACTCAGGCGCAGATCCAGCGCAACCGGACGCTCGGCGCGGAGCGCGTAATCGCCAATCACTGCCTCGGCATGGCGGCGACCGAGCTGGGGCTGTGGGATGACGCGCGCACCGCCTTTCTGGCAAGCCGCGACGAAACGCCCGCAGAGGAACCGCGCATGCGCGCGCGCTTTGGCATCCTGGCTGGCAATGCGGCGCTTGCCGGAGATCAGACAGAGACCGCGCTGGGCCTGTTTA
>JBCCOF010000012.1:0-36554 GCA_039025455.1 Pseudomonadota bacterium
AATTAGGATGGCTCAGGCGAAGGGATCTGCCGTCCGCGTGGCCAAGTCGCTCGAAGCGCACAGCCTTGTCGCGATCATGTTTGGCGCGCTTATCTACATCTTGGCAGTGACCGGTACACTGTTGGTTTTCAATCACGAATTTCAGCGTTGGGAACAGCCAGACGCGCCGGAAATGGCATCAATCGCCCCGGAAGCGGCTGAACGGGCCGCGCTTGCGGTGTTCGAAAGCGAAGCTGAGCCAACCACACACCTCTATGTGAATTTCCCGCAAGAAGATCTGCCGCGCACGGTGATCACCACCGATACGCAGGCATTCTATGCTGCGCCCGATGGCACCATTTCCGGGCCAGAAGCGTTCCCATGGACGCAGTTTGTGCTCGACTTGCACTACTACCTTCATCTGCCGCAAATCCTGGGACTGACCGTGGTCGGTGCGCTTGGTGCATTGCTAATCGGACTGTCCATGTCGGGCCTCCTCGCGCACCCTCGCATCTTCCGTGATGCCTTCACTTTCCGGCGTTCGGCGGGGCGTTTGACCATGACCGACCTGCACAACCGGCTCAGCGTTTGGACGCTGCCGTTTCACTTTTCCAACGCTCTGACAGGCTCGATTCTCGGCCTTGCGAGCGTGCTTGCCTTCGCGATCGCTGCAGCTGGGTTTGGGGGTGACACAGAAGCCGTATTCGAGCCGGTCTTTGGCGGAGAGCCAGCGCCAGTCGAAGGCGCAGCAAAAGTGGCCAATATCGCTGGCCCGCTTGCTTATATGGCCGAGCAATTTCCAAAGCTCGATACGACCTATTTCATACTGCACGATCCGGGCACTGCCGGGCAACACAGCACGATAATCGCCGAGCATTCCGATCGCCTGATCTTTGGCGAGTATTACAATTTCACCGCGGCCGGAGAATATGAGGGCCACGTTGGAATTTCAGATGGAACAGCAGGCCAGCAAATAACCGGCGCAGTCTACAATGTGCATTTCGGAAACTGGGGCGGGCTACCGGTGAAGTTCGCGTATCTCGCCTTCGGTTTGGGCCTGTGCGTAATAATTGCCAGCGGTTTGAGCATCTATTTTGCCAAGCGCGAAGCCAATGGTCGGCCCGCGCCAAAACTCGCAGGCGCTTGGAAAGGCGTGGTCTGGGGTACACCGGCAATGCTGGCCCTGACCCTCGCAGTTTCGCTAGTCGGCGTTCCGGGTGACGGGCTCGTCGCGATTTTCTGGTTCGGCTTGCTCTGCCTTGTCGCTGCTTCTGCGTCGAAAGGCGCAGAATGGGCGGAAGGCGGGCTCAAGCTGATGTTTGGATTGGCTCTATTCGCGGCGATTGCACTCTATTTTGCCCGCTATGGTGTTGATGCGCTTTCAGATGCAGGCATGGCAATCACCACTCTCGCGATTATCCTTGGCGTCATGGCACTGTTCAAAGCCATCCGGTCTCTTGGGCTCAAGCGAGCGTTAGCGGTGCGCTGAAGAACCGGAAACCCGCCTCGCCACCGCGCACCACCAAGCCATCAGCATGTCTCAAGGTATCGCAACATCCGCATCCAACTTTTGTCGCGGGCTCAGCAAGGCGATGGTTTGATCGGCAAAGCCGACCGCCCCACAAACCTGACAGAAAACGTCCAGCACATGCACTGTGCTCGGGTTTTATTCTTCGATCCGGTGATGCAGAGGCTGACCCGCAACATTCTCCATCACGATATGATGAGCGCCGCTCTCCGCCACGGCTGACAAGCGGAACAGTCCCCGCATTTAACTCGCGCGCTGCATATCGAGCAGACCAACTCGCCAATCCGACGCCGCGAACGCAGTTGATCAGCCATCGCGCGTGTCGGCGCGCGCAAGCTATTCTGCGGGATGAAGCTCTGCTGGCAATTCTTCGGTTGCAGTTTCGCGCTTCTTGCGGCGTCCGTCTGCTGGTCGTTCTGCGGGCAGCTTTGCAGCAACGGCCACAGCGGCGGCGCCCAAAACGATGAACGTAAGATCGAACCATGCCGATCCAGATGCACCAGTACCGAAGGCGCTCCACATCACATCGCCGGTAACGATCCAATTGAGCGGAGCAAGCGCAACAAAACCAAAGCCTGTTGCGGCGAGCAATTCGCGGTTCGCCTTGTAATCGTTACCACGGAAGAAGGCGAAGACTGTGGCTGCGATCCAGACGGCGAACAGGAACCAGACCATCGAGTTGTATCTCGCGGCCTCGGTGCCCCAATAGAGCTTGTCATAGGCCAGCACCGCTACGGTAGCGAAGGGCAAACCGGCACACACGCCGGTGTTTATGCCGCTGAGCACGCTGTAGAACCGGTCGCTCTTGCCACCCTCGCCGCCGTGACGCCTGCGCTCGATCCACATCATGTTGCCAAGCGCAGAAATGACCGCAATGGACATCCCCAAAGCGAAGTAGATCAACTTCAACACGATGCCGCCATACGTGCCGTAGTGGAGCGGTGAGAATGTCGCGAGGATGTAAGCAAAGGGGCCGTTGTTCAAAAGAAGATCAACGCCTTCCTTGGGCTCACCGGTTACAGCACTCACCGTGATCGTGTCCGAATAGAGCAATCGCTGCTCAGCCTTATAGCTCAACTGCGCTTCGGCATTCTGGTCACCGAAATTGGTGTATCGGATGAAGGTTACGGGATTGCCAGTTTCGGGATGAACGCGCGGACCGATCTCATCCACCGGGATCATCGGCGCTGAAATGCCTGCACGCTCGACTTGCCCCAGACCGAGTTCTTCAATCAGGGCTTCCTGATCACCTTTCATCGTCACAAATGCGAGCAGCGGGAGAAGCAGTGCGATTACGCCCAGAAAGGCACCTGTAAGCGCAATCATGGCTGCGAAAGGCGACGTCCACAGACCCAACACCTTATGGCTATCCTGCCATTTGAGACGCACGGACTTCAAATAGCGAAGTGTGAAAAGCTCTTTTGTGATCTTGGTGTGAGCAATGATCCCGGACAAAATGAGCAGAAGAAAGGCAATGCCGACCAGACCGACAAGGATGCGTCCAACCTGTCGACCGCCGAGTGCGTCAGGCCAGGCAAGATCGCGGTGCAGATCATAGATAAGCTGGTTGGCACCGTCCTCACGGAAGGAGAGCTCTTCACCTGTCGTCGCGGAAAAGCGGCCCTGCGCGCTTTCGAATTCACC
The DNA here is from genome assembly GCA_039025455.1 of Pseudomonadota bacterium. Taxonomy (GTDB): domain Bacteria; phylum Pseudomonadota; class Alphaproteobacteria; order Sphingomonadales; family Sphingomonadaceae; genus Erythrobacter. The sequence continues at coordinate 3,152 of JBCCOF010000012.1, forward strand.
GTCTGCATTTTGACCGCCGACAAAAAGTTCATAGTGGCCGTGCTCACCATGCGGGAGCGAGACGTTTACGAAATCTGGTTCAAATCCGACGGCTCGTTCTTCTGCAAACTTTGTCAAAGTGTCGTGAATGGGCACGGGATTGGCGGTAATTTCGCCACGCCGCGCCTCGTCTTCCCAAGGCTCGAACTCGTGGTGAAACAAAGCCAAGCTGCCCGTCAGGCAAACAAAGAACATGATCAGGCCGAGCGACACTCCGGTCCAGGAGTGAAGATCGTAGATACGAATCTGACGTGCGCGGTTCACCATGATCGAACTCTTCGGCGGCTAAACGGGGGGAGGACTTACATAGACTATCACACCACTAACGATGGTGATCAAGAACAATACAATGGTCACAGTCCAGCGTCCGGGGTTCCAATATAGCCAGAACTGGAAACCCACCCACACCAGGGGCATCACGATGGTCAGCGCAAAAACCTTTTGCGCAAAGTCAGCAGGGAACGCGACGACGATGGCCGAGGTCAGGGAAAAGGTCGCAACGAATGCCCAGAACAAAGCGCTCCAAAGCCGCGGATTGCGCCAAGTTCCGTAGCATATGCCCAGCAGCAACGCGCCGAGCACTCCCATGACGACCGGGCTCATAGCGTGCTCCCCCAAGGCACGATAAACAGCCCGGCCGCAAAGATAGCAATGCACAAAGCAGCACTGGGAAGATGAGCCCGCTTCCAGAGCGCCTCAAGGAAGATGCTCGTAACGGCCGCGGCAATCCAGGCACCAAGCCAAAGGAAAATACCCACTTCCCAGCCCTTGCGAGAGACAATCAGTCCAAGCGCAATAAAGACACACGTCCATGCGAAGACAGACGTGCTGCGGCGCACTGCCTCGGAGCTTTTCACCTTGGCGAAGGCTGTACGTTTCTTACCAGCGTGAAAAAAAGCCACCGAAGAAACGTACAGCAATGCCGTAATGGTGAGCAGGTCCATGAAGGCAGGCCTCAGAAGCTTCCTTGGACCCGCACACCAAATACGCGCGGCGCACCCGCGATCGACGTCGTGTCGCGGTTCGGCACAAAGCCCGAGTTCGGGTTGGTCGGATCATTGAGATCGTTGATCACGTCAAAGGTGAGATAGCGTTCATCGAACAGATTGTTCGCAAACAACTCAACGGAGACGTAGTCGCCTTCCCAGCCCAGTGCGAGGTCAACGGTGAACGCGTCATCGTTAAAGCCGCTCGGATCCTGTCGGGTCGGGAGTGGAGCTTGACCCATCGCCACCAACGCTTCGCTTGCCGCCTCATTGATATCGACAAAGCTTGTGAAGCTTCCGGCGGTCAGGCGCGTCCGCAGGTTGGCGTAAAAACCGCTTTCGTCCTCGTACCGTCCGCCAAAGCCGACCGTGATGTCAGGAGCGTAGGTGAATTCGAAACCGGTAATGTCATTCCCCACAACGCCAGCACCGTCGGTGTATTCGGTGTCGGTGACACCAAGGTTGAAGAAAATGTCCAAGCCATCGGTTGGACGCATCGTGGTTTCGACCTCGAACCCTTGTAGACGCGAAGCGCCCGCATTGTCCGTGATTGTATCAAGCGGGTTACCCGACAACTGCACCAGGATCTGCTGATCGGTGTAATCGATGTAATAGGCATTGGCGTTCAGGATGAGATCGCCATCGAACCACTCCGACCGGAAGGCCAGTTCGTAGTTGTTGGTAAACTCAGGCTGAAACTGATTGACGATGCCAAGCGCTTCAAGGTCGGCCTGCGAGCTTCCGGCTGGAGCCAGTGATGCGCGGAACGTGTTGAACGAAAGGGCACCAGCACGATAGGCTCTTTGATACGTGAACGCGATCGAAGCGTCGTCGCTCACCCGGTATGTCAGGCCAGCCTTGGGCAGGAATGCGTCAAAGGTGTTGTCAGCATCAAAGTTAAAGACGTTCGAGAATTGCTGCGTAACCTGGAGAAGCAGGGCGTCGACCGTCGCATCACCCGTCACAGGGATCTGCGGCACAAGTGTGCCGTTGACCGCGGTCTGATTGACTTCTTCGCTGTCGAAACGCGCGCCCAATGTGATGCTGAGATCCTCTGTCAGATCATAAGTCGCTTCGCCGAATATAGCGTAGTTGCGCACATCTGTGGTCTGCTGGTTGATCAGGTTTACCGGGAAGGCGGGGACCAGATTGACGACATTTGCGCGAAGGAATGTCGCGGTTGGTACGTCAATGCCCAACACGAATGACAGCGTAACCGGATCAGGGAACGCAAAGTCTGTTCCAACGACCGTGTTGTTGTCGCTGTCAAACGATCCGGTGTTGTCGTAGAAATACCCACCCAGTAAAGCGGTGAAATTGTCTGAATCGTAGGTCAGACGCAATTCCTGAGTGAAGATCTGATCTTCACTCATCGACATCTGAAAATCGTCAGCCGCGCCGCCGGGGAGGGGCAGACTGGTTGTCACCGGATTGTTGCTGTCGGGATCGAAGTTGAAGAAGCTGTTGCTGTCGATAAAGGCGGTGACCGATGTCAGGGACAACTCATCGCTGAAATCGTAAGAAAGTTCAGCCGAAGCAATGTAGGCCTCAGCACCCTGACGATCGATATTATTCTGGTTGTTTTCACGCCGACCCGTGCGATCAAAAATATCTTCAATGACGCGGTTCTCGCCTTCTTCATTGTCTGAGTAGGTGAACGAGAAGCGCGCAGAAAAATCAGGAGCAAAATCAGGAGTCACGAGCAATGTAGCGCGGCCCGTAACCGCTTCGGATTCGTCAACATCATCGCGTCCGACAAAGGTGCCGGTTTGAAAACCGTCTGATCGCGAATAATCGCCAGCCAGACGCAGAGAAATTTGCCCGGGTGCAATCGGAACAGTCAGCGCTGCCGAGCCGCGATAGGTGTTGAACTCCGATGCCTCGGCCTGAAAATCGCCAGAAAACTCGTCGCCGGGATCGACCGTGCGCACCACAACTGCACCAGCGAGCGAGTTGCGCCCCTGAATGGTCGACTGCGGGCCGCGGAAGATTTCGACGCTCTGAGCGTCCCAAAGGCTGAACGCGCCGTTGGTCAGCAGGCTGCTCGGGATGAACACACCATCGATGAAGATCGACGCGACGTCGCTGGTGGCTTCGCCGGAGCCCGCCCCGGTGTTGCGAAGGCCGCGGATAGAGAAGCCGGCACCGTCAAACAGGCTGGCGACGTTGGCGGTTTGGCCGATCACATCGTAGATATCACGGAAGTTGGCGTCCTGGATCGCCTGCTGGTCGACCACAGCCACGGAAGCGTTGGTGTCTTGAAGGCTGCGGGTGATTTTTTGACCGGTCACGATGATGACACGATCATCTTCTGCCTGCGCCTCGGTTTCTGTTTCCGGAGTCTCCCCCGAAACTTGCGCAGACGCGCTTACTGAACCCAACGACAGCGCGGCCATGCCGCAGCTAAGAAAAAATGCGCTCCGCATTGGGCGCGTGAAATTGCGTGTCATGATATTTCCTTCAAAGACCCCCGATGCCGCGCCGGTAACGCGAGTCATTCTTATTTGCAAAACAATTGCCGAAGCGGTGGAGAATCTGGGAGAGTGTGGAATTATTGCCACATCAGCGCGATGTGCCCCTAGTCCACCACTGAAACGATATGCCGCATCAACCTGCGCGCAGAAGCCCATATCGAATTGCGTGCGCCCGGCCCGAGCATATCGCGAAGCATCTCGTCGAATGGCAGGCGCTCGTTCTGCGCTGCAGCCATGCACAAATCAGACAGCAACATCTCGTCATAACTGAAGGTTGGCTGGCACGGTGGATTGAGCGAAATCGGCTCGGGCCAGGCACGCCCGGTTTCGTCAAGAAAGACGTGAAAGCTCGATACCGCGTCGCGTGACCCAAGGTGCTTCCCCATCATGTGTGGTGAGTAACACTTACGCTGTTTCGCGACGTGGCTGTACCGAAGGGCCCCCACCAAGCGCACTCGCGCTGGATCGGCATACCGCATGTCGGGCGTGTAAGTGAGCATCGCGAGATCAAACGCCATGGCGGGCTTCCTCAGTCTGTTCGATGGAAAAAGGGCAGTCTTGTTCATTTGCTGCAGAATTTCGCAGGATTGCGGCGTCAGGGTCGGAGACAATACCCATCGCGTCGCAAACACTGCTTGCCGCCCAGCTTATGGCGCCAGGAAGGCCATGAGGGACTTCGCGTGAACCCCTGCCAGGTTCAAGAGACGGGGCCGAACGAAGTATACCCACCAAGGCTCGCTCATCAGCAGAGAATCTGGGGCCGCAGCAACACTCCCTGTTTAGACGCCGGCCCAGATGGCTCTCGACAAGCTCAAACAGGCTTGAACAAGCGGGTGCGGCCTGAACCTTAAAATCATGTCGCATAGCTTCTTTATGTATCGCAGGCACTTCGGCTTCATGGCTTTCGCGCGCAGTGGACCAAAGCCGGAACAGGCGAATGAAGATCGCATCTTCAAACCCCCGCCTTTGACTTCTTCGCATTTCGTGTCTCCCGCGCACCACACCTGCGAATTTTTCGCATTAGCATCTGCATTTGTATTGACTCTCATTCGCAATAAGAGCAACCCCCTTTTCATCGCGTTTGTTAAAACGAATTTCCAAGGGGTCCTCTCTGTGAGCTTTAAACAACACGCCACGTCGGTAACGGCGATTGGCACCACATTGCTTTTCGCTGGCAGTCAGCCAGCTTTCGCCCAAGACCAAGACCAATCTGCCTCTGAGTCAGACGACAGGACAATCGTGGTCACAGCCACGCGAACGCCACTGACTATTGAAGAAGCGCCAGCCGTCGTCACCGTCATCACCGACGAAGAGATCGCTGATCAGCTGGCCACGGACACGAAAGATCTCGTGCGCTTCGAACCGGGTGTCACCGTGCGGCGCGCGCCCGCCCGGTTCGGGGCAGCCGGATCGTCGCTCGGCCGCGCTCGCAACGAAGACTTCGTTATTCGCGGCATCGGCGGCAATCGCGTTCTCATCCAAGTCGATGGCATTCGCACACCGCAAGGTTTTGCCTTTGGCGCGCAAAGCGCTGGACGCGGAGACTACACCGACGTCTCACTGGTCAAATCGGTCGAGATTCTGCGCGGTCCTGCATCGGCGCTCTATGGTAGTGACGGTGTGGCCGGGATTGTCAGCTTCACCACGGCTGATCCAACCGATTTGCTTGGTGCCGACAGTTTCGGTGGGTTCGCGAGGGCCCAATATTCCAGCGAAGATCAGGAATTTGCCGAGACCATCACGCTTGCTGCGCAAGGCGGACAAGTTTCGGGGATGATCGCATACACACGCCGCGATTTTAGCGAGCTTGAAACGCAGGGCGAAGTCGAAGGCGTCGGGGCGGCGCGCACGGCCGCCAACCCGCAGGACGGCCAGTCCAACGCGCTACTGGGCAAGCTTGTTTGGGAAAACGGCGATCATCGCTTGCGCCTGACGGGCGAATATTTCGACCAGGCGATTGCCACGAGCGTTCTGTCTGGCCAGCGGCCGGTTTTCTTCGGCCCGCCGATCCCCGGTACACAGGTCTGGAACGTTGACCGTCTTGATGCGGAAGACTTCGTTGAGCGCACGCGGATTTCGGCTGACTGGACATATGACGGCGATGGTCCGATCAATTACGCCCACATTGCGGCTTATTTTCAGGACACCGCAAATTCCCAGACTGCGGAAGAAGACCGGACACCAGTGGCGTTCCCCTCTGCGCCGGATCGCACACGGATCAACGATCTGGACACTCAAGTTTACGGCGCCGTTGCCGAGGCTCGCAGCGATTTCAAGACAGGCTCAATCAAGCACACGCTGGCATTCGGCGGAGATGTATCCGTCACGACGCAAACCAGCCTGCGCGATGGCACTGTCCCGCCACGCGGCGAGACATTCCCAACCCGCGCCTTCCCGGAAACGGACTTCACGCTGGGTGGCCTGTTCCTCGCTGACGAGATTTCGTTCGGCGACGGAGTGTTCACTCTGTTTCCTGCATTGCGGTTCGACTTTTACGATCTGAACCCCAGCGACGACCCGCTCCTGCAGGGACTTCTCGCAGCAGAAGGTCAAAGCGACAGCCGGCTTTCACCAAAACTTGGCGTTGTAATCCAACCCGTCGAAGGCTTCCGTTTCTTCGGCAATTATTCGCAAGGCTTCCTCGCACCAACGCCCGGCCAGGTGAACAACTTCTTCACCAATGTTGTCTCAGGCTACGCCTCGATCCCCAACCCGGACCTTGGCCCGGAAACGAGCGAAAGCTTCGAAGGCGGCATTCGGTACAACAACGACATTTTCTCTGGCCAGATCGTGGCGTTCACCGCGACCTATGATGACTTCATCAATCAACGCCTGATTCAGGGGCAGTTCGGCAACCCGGCCAACCCGGCATTGTTCCAGTTCGTCAACGAAGACCGCGTCGAGATTGATGGCATTGAAGGCCGGTTTGCGCTGAATTTCGACAATGGCATTCGCGCCAACTTCGCCTTTGCCTACGCCGACGGCGATGTCATCGACATTGCCACTGATGCCAGCCGGCCCCTCGAGACAATCGACCCGTTCAACCTCGTGGCGGGTCTCGGCTACCGTGATCCGGGCGGTGTGTTCGGCGCTGACCTGATCGTGACCCACAACAGCCAGAAAGAGGCTGATGAGGTTGACGACGCAACGCTTTGTGGCGGCACCTGCGTTCGTCCGGAGAGTTCGACCATTCTCGACATCACAGCCTTTGTGAATGTCGGCGAGAACATCAAGCTGCGCGCCGGCTTGTTCAATGTCTTCGATGAGAGTTACGCATTCTGGTCGGATGTGCGCGGTCTTAGCACCACTGGTGATCCGTTTGCCGCCTTCACCCGGCCTGGACGCAATGTTAGTGTATCGGCAAGTTTCCAATTCTGATTCTTGGTATCACTACAGGAAAGACCCAATGCTCAAATTGACCAAATCCGCGTTCGCCACTGGCCTTGCCGCAATGGCTTTCATGAGCGCACCGTTGCCTGCCTTTGCCGGCGATGCGGTGGTGCAAAGCGAAGCGGAGGAGAAAACCGCCTTTCAAGCCGACCGTGAGACAATCCTGTCCATGGTCGGTGACTTTGCTGTTGTTTTTGACATGCAGGAATCCACCTCTTGGCAGGCGGATTACGAGCCGATCGACAAGAAGATTTCGAGCGGCTTTGAAAGCGTCCGGGTTGCTGAGGACACGGGTGACAAGATCGTGCTTCAGCACCTTCTCGTCGTCGGTCCAAAAGACAGGCCCTATGTCGTAAAGCATTGGCGTCAGGATTGGCAGTACGAACCCAAGCAGATCCTCGATTTTAAGGGCGGAGACACTTGGGAACTGACCGATGTGCCCGAAGAAGAGCGGTCCGGAAGCTGGTCTCAGACCGTCTATCAAGTCGACGACAGCCCGCGTTATGCCGGCTGGGGACAATGGGAAGAGGTCGACGGTGTAAAGCGTTGGCTCTCGAACAGGACCACACGTCCGCTCGCTCGGCGTGACGCTGTGCGTGGCCCGATTTACGACCGGTACATCGGGATCAACCGTCACCAACTGACCCCAAGCGGCTGGATCCATTGGCAGGACAACACAAAAATGATGCCTGCCAAAGACGGCAGCGGCGAGCTGGTGCCGGTTGTGCAGGAATATGTGCTCAACACCTATGAGCGCTTTGACGATTACAATGTGGCGGCCGCCGAAACCTACTGGGAAAAGACGGCCGACTACTGGGCCGCAATCCGCGCAAAGTGGGATGAGGTTATGGAAGCAAATGGCGGGATCACCATTGAGCAGAACCCTCAAATGGGCACTTCGATTGCAGGAGAGCTGTTGCAAATGGCCGATGCAATCAAGAACGGCGAAACAAGCTCGCAAGAAGCGAGTTCAAAGGCTGTCGCCTTAATCGCCGACGGTACGACTCAAAACGGCGGTTGATCGGTCATTTAATCCCAGACCAATCACTGCCCGTGGATGGGCCCGCATTGCTCCGGCGATGCGGGCCCTTTTTCTGTTGGCGATCAAGCGGCACGAAGCTACCCGCTTGATTGCAATGCAAACCGGAAGTCAGGCGCAAATGACCAAATCATCATTCGACATCATCGTGTACGGCGCGACCAGCTTTGTCGGCCAGATCATCACCCGCTACATGCACGAGCAGTTCAGCGATGGATCGGTCAAGTGGGCTATTGCCGGTCGGTCAGCAAGGAAGCTGCAACAGGTAAGCGATGAGGTGGGACTTAACGGCATCGAAATGCTCGTGGCCGACGCATCGGACGAAGCCGCGCTCAAGGCCATGTGCGAGCGCACCACAGTCATGATGTCCACCGTCGGACCTTACGCTTTGTATGGCGATACATTGGTCAAAGCCTGCGTCGACACAGGCACCCATTACTGTGATTTGACGGGCGAGCCGCAATGGATCCGCAAGATGCAATTGCGCCACGGGGATGCGGCCAAGGCGAGCGGCGCGCGGATTGTGCATTGCTGCGGCTTTGATTCGATACCGTCCGACCTCGGGGTCCATTTCCTCCAGCACCAAGCCAAGCAAAAGTTCGGCGAGACGTGCGACCGGATCGACATGCGCGTCGTCAAGATGAAGGGCGGTGCGTCCGGCGGCACAATCGCAAGCATGGTCAACATGGTGAAGGAAGCGTCCGGCAACCCCGAACTGCGGCGCGAGCTCAAGGACCCTTATAGCCTGTGTCCGCCCGATCATGGATTCACGGCGCAGCAACGCGACGTGAAAACAGAATATGACGAGGCATTCGGCGGCTGGATCGCGCCTTTCGTAATGGCCGCGATCAACTGCCGCGTGGTGCACAATTCAAACGCTTTGAGCGGCAATGCCTATGGGGACACCTTCCTTTACGAAGAGGCCATGGCAACCGGAGACGGGTCGCGTGGCAAACGCATCGCGCGGATGACCTCTGCGGGAATGGGCGCCATGATGATCGCGATGGCTGTGCCTCCGATCCGCTGGTTGCTCACAAAGACCGTATTGCCAAAGCCCGGCGAAGGGCCAAGCCCCAAGGAACAGCTCGAAGGCAGTTTCGATCTGCTGTTTATCGGCACCACACTCAAAGGCGAAACCATCAAGTGCCGGGTGACCGGTGATCGCGATCCGGGATACGGCTCGACCGCAAAAATGCTCTCGCAAGCCGCAACGTGCCTGGCGAAGGACATTCCATATGAGACACCGGGCGGCTTCTGGACCCCTGCGACCCTGCTCGGCGACAGGCTGATCGAGCGGCTAAAGGCCGATGCGGGGCTGACATTCGAGCTTGTGGAAGACTAGTCGTCCGGCGCACGCTTGCGACGCTTGGACACCTGCGATCACGCTGTGGCGAATGCACAGTCAGCCCTATCCCCCGCCCCAGTATTTCTTGAAATCGGGATGTTCGCCAAAAAGTTTGTCGAAGCTCGGTTCATAAATCTCGATAATGTGAACCTCAAATTCGCCCAAGGTCGGGAAATCCTGAATCGAGATCGCCCTGCACTTCAACTCTGTGCCGTCTGTCATTTCGAGCCGGAGTATTTCTGAACGGTCGCCCACGTAGTCGCCGTCAACCACATTCGCGTGCCGGTCCAAATCATAACCCGCCGCTGGTTCGAAACTGGCCATGGCAACGCACATGGGAGGGTCTAGCGCAAAGACATGCGCGTCACCAACCAAGGTTCTGGCCTCATGGATTCTGAGCTGCATAGGGCAAGGATGCTCCAATTTCCGATTGCGCGCAATCGCCATGCCAAGAGTTGGGAATTTTCACTAACTAGCTGCGCATCAGTCAGTCGCGGCAAATTACATAACTAAATAAGCCGCTGTTTTTAAGCAATATTTGGTTTTGGCACGGCTTCTGCAGAGTGATGGGCATCAAGCGGGACGGTCCCGCAACAAATCGAAAGCACACTCAGGAGAACCATTATGTTCGCTACCATCACCAACCAGAACCTCGTCGCTGCATTCGTTTCGATCAGCATCTCGGCCGTTCTGTTTGCATCGGCCATCGTTCCCGCCAGCCCGGCAATCTTCGCGTAACGAGGATGAACGGCGCCAAGGATCACCCAGACAGAAACTGACCAGCTCTGATCGGTGCATTCCTTGGGGCGGCCAAACCGGCCGCTGCACCGCCGCGCGCTCATTCCTTGCACTGTCCCCACGCAATGATGCTCAGCAGCGCGCGATGCGGTCCTTAAGCATTGAATGGCATCAACAACCTGCATCCAACAGGTGCAAGTCGACCAACCCCGGGACCCCCGCTCTCCCCCTCGCGGGGGTCCCACATTTAAGCTAGCACTTTGGGCCGAGCGAGGGTCATCGACACCACAACAACCGCTTCATTCGCTCAACGCATAAACGCCTAGCGCTTCGCGCTTGACGATCCTGATCGCGCCATAGCCGCGCTCAATCAGGCCCGCCTGCTCGAGCGTGCGCAACGCAGCATTGGCGGTAGCGCGAGTGGCCCCAAGCAGCTCGGCGAGCTCTTCTTGCGTGATCGCGATGCCTTCGCCTTCCGCCGAAAGATTGTACAGCAACCCTGCCAGCCTCGCCGGATTGCTCCCACGCCGCATGCCAGCCAGCTGATCAAGCGTATCCTGCAATTGTGCGGAAAGCGCACCGAGCATGGCTCTGTTCGATTCCGGATATTCTGCGAGCGCGGTCAGAAAGGGTGCGCCGGCGATAAATCGCACCGCGCTCACCCCGCGCGACAAAGCATCGACCACGCGGCGCCGACCGGAAAACACCGCCAGCTCTCCATAGGAATCGCCCGGACCCAGAACAGCCATTGCCCGGAACTCGCCATCAGGAAGATGCTGGCCGATGCGCACACTGCCCTCTTCGATCAACCAGAACCCGTCCGCCCTGCTCCCTCGGTGCTGAATGAATTGGCCGTCCGAATAGGTGCGCGCCAGGCTCGTGGCGATAAGCCGCTCTTTCAGTCTTACCTCAAGCGACGCGAACAGCATCGGCACGGCCATTGTCCGCCGCGCTGATTTAAAATGTAAAGTGTTTGACATTCTTTGCTTCGGTTAGCGGCTAGGGCCGCCAACAACAAGGGAGACAAACAATGCAAGCCGCAACCGCCGCTATTGTCGCAATCTATCTTGCCTTCGCTCTGCTAGAACTGTGGCGCTCGAACCTGTTCAGCAAGGAGGAGCAAAACCGCGATGACGGCATCGTCGAAGCGGTCAGCATGACCATGTTGCTCGCGGTGACACAGCCTGCGGTACTCTTCTCCGCCGGTGCACTCGCGCAAGCGGTCGCGCCGCAATTCGCAGGCGCGCTCTCCGGCATGTCGATCATTGCCGCGATCGGCTTGTTTCTGATCCTTGATGATATGGCGCAATATTGGTGGCACCGTGCGAGCCACTCGACGCCATGGCTCTACAATCTCCACCGCGCGCACCACAATGCGCGCTATATGAGCGTACGGCTCGTCTACCGGAACAACATTATCTATTACGCGATGATGCCGAGCCTGTGGCTCTCTGGCATCCTGATCTGGCTCGGGCTTGGCTGGATCTATGCGGGCTATATCGTGGTGAAACTGCTGGTGATCACTGGCGCGCATTCCGACGTCGCTTGGGACAAACCGCTCTACGCAATCAAGTGGCTCTCGCCGCTTATGTGGATGGTGGAGCGCACGATCTCGACACCGGCTACGCACCACGCGCATCATGGCCGCCATGCCGATGACCCTGCGGTCAACTACAAGGGCAATTACGGCAACCTGCTGTTCTTCTGGGATGTGCTTTTCGGGACTGCAAAGATCACGCGGCAATTCCCGCAGAGCTATGGAGTCGAAAACCTCGCACCTGCTTCTTTGGGTCAGCAATTGCTATGGCCAATCATTCCCGAGCAGACCGAAGTCGGTGAAGATGAGAGCGTTTCGGCAACCAGTCAGTAAACAGCGCCTTGCACAGGTCTACTCACCATCAACCGCTTTTCGGGCCGCCAGTCTTTTGAGCGTGTCTTCGTGTTTCGCGCGGTCGACATCGTAAAAACTGACAATCGCTATAACTGCCATAAACAAGGTGAGCACAGTTGGGGCATAGATAGCGCCCAAGCGCCACAGGGTCTCCTCGCTCAATTCACCCTGTTGCGCTCCCGCCGCGACACCTGCGGTGGCCAGAACAAACCCTGCAATAACAATTCCGAAGCCCTCTCCGAATTTGCGCATGAAAGTCGCCGCCGCAAAGAACAGGCCCTCTGACCGGTTGCCGGTCGACTCCTCCCCTTGCTCCACCAGATCAGCCATCATCGAAGCGGCCAGGATCTGATAGCAAATGATCAGGCCAGTATCGACGGTCTGCGTGATAAGTACGATCGAGAAAATCTCCGGCGTGCCGTTTTCCGGCAAGACATCGATCAACCGCAAAAAGACCGGCATTGGCGCTCCGACAAACGCCACCAGTCCGACGATAAGCGCACCGCGCTTCTTGCCCAGCCGTTTGGTCACAATGGGTGCCAGACCGGCGCCGATAAAGGCCGACAGGAACACTCCCATGGTCACAACGCCTATCTGTTCGGGCGTAAAACCCCAGAAATAGGTCGTGAAGTAGAAGATCAGCCCCGCCGTTAGGCCACTTGCTGAAAATGCCAGCAACGAGGCCGCGAAGAGCGCGAAGAACGATCGGCCAGCGATGGTCTGGTATATCTCGGCGAAGATCATCTTCAGCGTCATTTCGCGCTTGGGCGTCGCTTTCCTCAACCGTGGAATGTAACGATGCGTGCCCAAGGCAGAAACCAGGATCGCGATCAGGATCAGCACCGATCCCAGGACCCCATAGGCTGCATAGGCATCCTTGTTGAACTGCCCATTGGCGATTGCGACGGTGGCGAAGGCGGGAAAGATCAACGCAAAGGCGATGACCGTCATCGAATTGCCGCCGGCCCAGCCAAAAAAGTACCGGAAGCTCAGGATTTTGCTGCGTTCATCGTAATCCGATGTCAGCTCCGGAGCCAAGGCGGTGCTGGGCGTTTCGTAAACGGTGATAAAAGTGCGGATCGTGATCGCCAGGATCACGAGATACCAGAACAGCGCTTGATCGCTCCAACCTTCCGGCGGCGTCCAAATGAAGTAGTAGCTGACCGCGACCGGTATCGCTGCCGCGTACATAAACGGGTGGCGCCGCCCCCATCTGGACCTGAAATTGTCCGACCAATATCCAACGATAGGATCGCTAATCGCGTCAAAAATAAGCGCAATCAGGATGGCGAGACTTACCAGCCGAGCGTCCACACCGATGACCTGTGCATAGAACAGCAGGAGGAAATATTTCAGCCCCGCATCCTTGATTCCATAGGCGGCCGACCCGAAGCCATAGGCCAATTTGGTCCCCAAAGACGGCATTCGCGGCATCGACTGCGCCGCTTCAAGATCGCTCAACTCTCACTCCCAAACGCGGCCTATTTTGTCTTCTCTGGCGCGTTAGTGCCGAAGTCTGCACGCTAGCACAGCGATGAGCAAGGCCGCCCGCAGAGTTCAGTCGACGCTCGGTAGCTTTCCGAAAAAGCCTATCACCTTCACGATCTTGCCCGCGTCATTGATCTCAGTGACGTCGAAGCCATCCATCAATCGCTTGCCATTCAGGTCGATCTTCCAGTGATAGCGGCAGAAATTGTTCTGCATCTCGATCGCGCGGTTGCGCGCATAAACGGCACCCGGGATCTGCGATTGCACCTGCTCGACCATCGCGACAAAAGCATCACGACCGATAATTTTGTGATTGGGATCAACAAAGTGCGAACTGGCTTAGCTAAGCGAGAAGCCGGATTCGACGCCATCATGCCATCGCGCTAGTCACCTGCGTATGGATCAATCTGGTCTCCCTAAACGCACCGACCCGGCGTTTGACCTCCTGGTCGCCTGCGCAGATTGGCCGCGCGGGCAGGAGCAAAAAACAGCCGTGCGCTCGGCGGTTGAACAGATTGATGGCGATTGGAGCGCATTTGAGCGTGAGGTTGAGCGGCACGACCTCACCATTCTGGCAAACGACGCGCTGCGCGCTGCCGGGGTGGAGCCGCCCGAAACGCTTTCGAACAAATCAAAGGAGCAGAAACTGCGTGCTCTGTCGCTTACCCGCGAAGCGATGCGCCTGATCGATGCCCTTGCGAAAGCCGGGATCAATGCAATCATCCTGAAAGGTCCACTTCTAAGCCAGCAAATCTATGGCAACCCGGCATTGCGCAACAGCATCGATATCGATTTGCTGGTTGATTGGGACGACTTTCGCGCCGCTCAAAGATGTCTGCAACAGTCCGGATACGAGCTGTACAGCGCGGAGCCACCCTATGACGACTGGCGGATCGAGCCTTGGCGTGAACTGGCCAAAGACATCATCATGACCAACTCCGAGCAGCGCCTCGTGCTTGAGTTGCACCACCGCCTGAAATCTCCCGCAGCACTTCTTCGCGGCCTCACAATGGCTCAAGCGCAAGGCACAACGGTCCTTGCAGGAAAAGAGTTTGCCAGCTTCGAGCGCGCTGACTTGTTTATCTATCTGTGCGTTCACGCCGCAACATCCTTGTGGGACCGTTTAAAGTGGCTGGCTGATTTACGCGCGCTTTTGGCGGGTGTCGGCCTGGATGAGATCGAAGCCATCCAAAAACGGTCTGAACACCTTGGCACACACAGGTGCACAGCGCTTGGGCTTTTGCTGCTTCACAGAATCTGGGGCCAATCGATCCCCGGCCAGATCGCCGAAATGGCGCAGCACGATGCGCGGTTGCGCAGCCTTGAAGCGGCGTCGTGGCAGCGATTGCGCGGGCCGGAGCGCAGCCATGCCAGCCTCGCCAACAGCCTGGCGCGACGCCATCTGATGCATTTGCGTGATGATCATGCCTTTCGGCGCGCCTATGCCAAAGAGCTCACGCAGGATCGTGAATTGCTCGAACGCTTTGCACTGCCCAAAGCGCTGCGCTGGCTTTATCCGTTCCTGCGCGTTGTCCTGTTTGTGGAACGCAAGCTCGGGCTGGTGCGCAAAACATCGCGCGGTTGAGGGCACTCAGTCTGCGATCTTGCGGAAGCCGCCGCGAAAATAGCCCAAGGGCGCTTCCTCCGGGTGCGAAGCCAATCCAATGACCTCACCGAAAATCATGGTGTGATCACCCGCGGGATAGGTTGACCAATGGCGGCATTCGACTGTCGCAATCGCACCTTCGATCACGGGCAAGCCACGCACGGTATGCCCAAAGTCAGCCAGATCGCGCAGCGCATTGCCGCGCGCAGCATAACGGGTCGCAAGTTCTTCCTGACCCTGACCCAGAATACTGATGGCAAACTCTTCGGCTCCGGCGAAAAGGTCGAACTGGGTCGAACTGTTCTGAAGGCTCCAGCAGACCAGCAAGGGTTCAAGCGAAACGGAAACGAGCGAATTGGCGGTGAACCCGTGCGGCGTGTCGTCGTCATCCAAAACAGACACCACGCACACGCCCGTCGCAAACAGGCTCATGGCCTGTCGAAACGCAGCCTGATCGACCGCGTCGTTTGCCGGCGCTGGTTTGTGCAAGGGTATCTCCGCCTCAAGGTGTTTGCGCTCTTCGCTCGTCTGCGAGCTCTGCGCGAATGTCAACCAACGGACGACCGCGTGTTCCGTGCCCGTCGCCTCTACAATGCGGGGAGCAGTCGCGAAATTGAGCGATTTTCGGGCACCGTTGCGCTGTTTGCACGTTCACAAATCAAACCGCGCAACGGCGCAAGACGGATTTAGATCAAAGGGCGAGAAAATGATTGATCGGGTTGGGGCTGCATTGAGGGACTTTCTCAAGCAGGAGAGCGCAGGCGGTATCGTCCTGATCGCTTCTGCTGCGCTCGCCTTGCTGATTGCCAACAGCCCTCTGGCAGATGGCTATTTCGGCACGCTCAACACCAAGCTCAACGTCTCCTTCGGTGCGTTCGAGATCAACAAGGCGCTGCTTTTGTGGATCAATGACGGGCTGATGGCGATTTTCTTCTTCCTGATCGGGCTGGAAGTGAAGCGCGAGATTATCGACGGGCAATTGTCGAGCTGGGACAAAGCTTCTTTGCCGCTCGCCGCAGCCATAGGCGGAATGGCAATCCCGGCTGCAATCTTCGTCGCGTTCAACTGGAATTCGCCCGAGAGCATCAGCGGCTGGGCGATCCCGGCTGCGACCGATATCGCCTTCGCGCTCGGTATCCTCTCGCTGCTGGGTCCGCGCGTGCCGGTCGCGCTCAAAGCCCTCTTGCTGGCGATTGCCGTGATCGACGATATTGGCGCAATCACGGTCATCGCGCTGTTTTACTCGGGCGAGATCAAAACCGACATGCTGATTGGCGGAGCGGTCATGCTCGCCCTCTTGTTCGCGGTGGGGCGGATGCGGGTTGCTTCGAGCATTCCCTATGTGCTGCTGACCATTGTGATGTGGGTGTTCGTGCTCAAATCGGGCGTCCACGCAACGCTTGCCGGTGTGACGGCAGCCATGATGGTGCCAATGGAAGCGCGCGATGGCACACGCCTTCTCGAGCATATGGAGCATGCGCTGCACAAATGGGTCGCTTTTGTGATCATTCCGATATTCGGCTTTGCCAATGCGGGTGTCACGTTGATTGGCCTGTCGCCCTCGGACTTGCTTGCGCCGCTGCCGCTTGGCATCGCGCTGGGGCTGCTTATCGGCAAACAGATCGGGATTGTCGGCTTTGCGTGGGTCGCAGTGAAGGCAGGGATCGCGAAGCTGCCCGACGGGGTTGGCTGGCGCAAAATTCACGGACTTTCGCTGCTGGCTGCAATTGGCTTCACGATGAGCCTGTTCATCGGCAACCTTGCTTTCACCGATCCTGCGATGGTCGATGCGGTCAAGCTCGGCGTGCTATCCGGCTCGCTGATCGCGGCTTTTGCCGGTTTCTTTATCTTGAAAGCGGCCTTGCCCGACGAACCAGAAGCCACTGACAACGAACCGGTTGCCTCGGCTGCGTAGTGGTGGAGCCAACCGAGCGCAGCCTCGGCGTGAATGGGATCACACTCGTCTATTTCGAGTGGTCCGACGCCGGGGATAGCAACGACCCACCGCTGATCTTCGCGCACGCCACCGGGTTTCATGCCCGTGTGTTCGACGCGATGATCGCCCATTTTCCAGATCGTAGGGTGCTGTCCGTTGACCTGCGCGGCCATGGTAGATCCAGCGGTGGGCCAATCGAGCATTGGTCGGAAGTATCTGGCGATGTGAACGCCCTGCTCGACCAGCTTGGAGTGACCCACGCGGTCGGGATCGGGCATTCCATGGGCGCCCACACCCTGCTCCAATGCGCGGCGGATCGCCCCGATGCTTTCAGCCAGCTCGTGCTGTTTGATCCGGTGATCTTGCCGCCCGAGTTTTACTCTCAGCCTACGCCCTGGTTCACCAAGGATGCGCCTCACCCCGCAAGCCGCCGCAAGCGCGACTTTGCCAGCCCCGAAGCAATGATGGAGCGGTTCCGCGAGCGCGACCCGTACAATATCTTCGATGCCCGCGTGTTCGAAGATTACTGCCGCTACGGTCTGCTTCCGGTTGAGGGCGGCGGTGGTTACGAACTGGCCTGCGCCCCCGAAATCGAAGCCAGCGTATACGCCTCCAGCCGCAGCAATTCCTCGATCCATGAAACCGCGCGCGGGGTCGATATCCCGGTGCTGGTGGTGCGCGCGCAGCAGACAGAGACGATGGATTTCAAAGGGTCACCCACTTGGCCCGAACTGGCGAGCACCATGCCGCAAGGCACCGATATGCACCGCCCCGACCGGACGCATTTTCACCCGTTTGAAGACCCCGAAGACGCAGCGCGGATTATCAGGGAACGGCTTTAGCGGCCTTTAAAAGATCGGAAAAATCCTCGCGCGCGCTGGCAATCTCCGCGACGCGTGGCTGCGTGATGTTGCGCCGGATCAGCGCGGCGAGATTGCCATAGAACTGCACCAGTTGCTCGCGCAGCGGATTGTCGGGCGCGACCGACTGGCTCAGCCACAGCACGATACCATGCGCGCGGGCCATCGGGTCATGCGGCGGGCGCTCGGGCGCGCGCTCCAGCGCCGCCAAGGCCTGCCCCAGAGCCGCGACAATCTCTTCAAGGCAAATCCGGGTGAGGTCTTCGCTCGCCGAAGCCTCGATCCGCGCATCAAGATCCACTTTGCGATAGGCTGCCGAGGGGTTTTTGGAGAGCATCTGCATCGCCATCACCCCTGGTTAAACAGCTCGATCTGCTGCTCGAGGAAGCTCAGCGTCGATTGCGAAGCGGCCACGCTCTGTTCGGCGCGGATCAGGTCGCGGGTCAGCCGCTCGCGCAGGTTTTCCTGACTTTGCAGGATGTCCGCGAGGCGATCGTCATTGCGCTCGATCTGGCTTTCATAGCGATTGACAGACCCGCCAAGCGAACCGGGATCGGAAAGAGTGGTGTTGTCGCGCGCAAAGCCGTCAATCGTCGCAAACACGCCGAAAACGCCGGTGGTGAACATCGCGGCGGTGGCTTCAGGATTGGCGGCAAGCGTCTCGTTCAAGCGCGCGCTATCGAGGCTGAAAGAGCCATCGCGATTGATTGACAAGCCAAGGTCCGCGAGCGTGCTTGGCTCACCCGCTTCGGCATTGGGCATCACCACTTCGCTGGTCAGCCGGGCGAGATCGCGCTTCAATTCGCGCGCGCCCGGATCATTGCCCAGCGTCCCGCCCAGAGCCGAAGCGTTCTCGTCGAGCAGCGCTTCGATATCATTCAGGGCCGCGACGAAATCTTCCATCACATCGGTGATCGCGCTGGTGTCATTCGCGAAGGAAATCGTCGTGGGCAGGCCGGTGTTTGTCGCGGTCAGTTCCAGCGTCATGCCTTCGGGCAGGCCGGTGACCGTGTTGCTCGCGCTGCTCATCGCCACGGTGTCGAGCGAGAAGAGAGCGTCTTGCGAAGTCGAGCGCAATTGGCCGCTATCGCTCGCCGGCGTCCAAGACAGGTAGGACAAGTCGCCCGGTGTGTTTATGGGCGACGTCGCGCTGCTCTGGCCATCAATCGTGAAGCCGTTGACCGCCCCGTCCTCACCCTTGACCACCAGTTGCGCACCATTGGTGCCTTGGGCCACATAAGCATCGAGCTTGCCGTCGCTGGCGCTGGTGATTTTGGCCGCAAGGCTGGTCAAAGTGTCGCTTGCGTCCACCGTAATATCGAGCGCGGTCTGCGCCGAGTCCGCGGTAAAGCTGGCACCTGAAACCGTCCCGAATGTGATCTGAAGATTGCCTTCGCCAACCGCATCATCGGCGCTGGTGAATTGCGGCGAAACAAGCGTTTGGCTTTGCGCAAGTTGGGTGACCTCCAGCGAGTATGTGCCGGTCGGGTTGCTGCCCGAGGCGGTCGAAACGCTCGCCACCAATGAGTTTGCAACAGTGCCGACTGGAGCCAGCTCGCCGGTCCTGATCCGGTCGCCTAAAGCGGAGGCCAGCCCGGTCAACGAACTGCGCAAAAGCGAAGCGGCGGAAATCCGCGCTTCGAGCGTGTCGTTGCGGGTTTGCAGGGTGCTGCGCTGAAACGAATAGGTCGCGTCGGACAGGTCACTTGCCAGCTGGACGAAATCAACGCCGCTGCCAGCGCCAAGCGCGGAGATAATGGAGGAGCCAGGATTTTCCATGCGTCATAGAACGACGCACGCGCTCGATACTTAAGCCGTTGTCTCCAGCTTTCCGTCAGCATCGAAACACAGCTCTTGCGGAACCTCGATTTTCGGCTGCGCAACCGGCTCGCCGCGCTTCAGCGACATGACGAAAGCGACCAGCGACGCAATCGCGACATAGAGCTCCTCACGGACCATCTGGTTGGCGCGGGTGGTGAAGTACACCGCGCGGGCAAGCTGCGGGTATTGCAGGACCGGCAGATCGGCTTCGCTTGCCAGTTCGCGCATCGCCAATGCTGTCTCGCCGCGCCCCTTGGCCAACACAACTGGCGCAGGTGCAAGCGCTGGATCATAGGTCAGTGCGACCGCGAAATGCATCGGGTTCACGATCACAAATTGCGCGTTCTTCATCGCCTTACCGACGCTGCCCCGCGCGAGATCACGCTGACGCTGACGCCGCGCCATTTTGACCTCGGGAGAGCCTTCGGTTTGCTTGGTCTCGTCGCGCATATCCTTGTGGCTCATCTTGAGCCGTTTGGAGCGTTGGAAGCGTTGCAGCGGATAATCGACCAAAGCGATAATGAAGAGACCGATCAGCAGCATGCCGACCAGCGCGGTTGCTGCATCCCACGCAAAGGCCAGCTGCGCATGCAATCCGCCGCGCCCGAGGCCGAGCACTTTGGGAATGTTCGTGCTGCCCCAATACCACGCAACCCCGCCGAGCAATGCCAACTTGAGGATGCTCTTGCCCAGCTCGATCAGGCCCTGCGTGCCGAAAATCCGCTTGAGCCCCGAGACGGGGTTTATGCGCGAACCCTTGGGTTTCATATTGGTCGGGACGAAGCGCCCCTCCTGACCCAGCGCCAGTTGCGAGACTATGGTGACAGCAATCACACCGCAGCCGATTGCGAAGATCGGCGGAAGCATCGCTCCAGCGGCGATGGAAAAGAATGTGCCCGGCTCAAACCCGTCCAAGGTCGCGCGATCAAAGCGGAAACCCGCATGCGCCACCTGCCTGAACCCGCTCATCATCCACGGTGCGACCATTAACATCATTGCCCCGCCCGCTGCCAGAGCGGCGAGTGTTGCGACCTCTTTGGATCGCAGCACATCGCCTTTCTTGGCCGCGTCGGATTTCTTCTTTTCGGTTGGCTCAAAGGTCTTTTCGCCGGACGTGTCTTCGCTCATCCAAGCACCCCCGTATTCTCAACCAGAAGCGCGGATTGATCGAGCGCGGCGAGCAGCAACAATTTGAACTGATCCACCACAATCGGCATCACGATAATCAAAGCGGTGAGACCGGCGAGAACACCAGCGGGCAGGCCCAGCGCAAACAGGTTAAGCGCCGGGGCCGAGCGCGAAATGACGCCGGTGACGATCTGCACCAGCAGCAACACCAGCACGACGGGCAGCGCGATCGCCGCAGCTGTGGCAAAGCCGTATCCCATAAACATCGCAATATCGCGGCCACTCGAAGGCGAGAACATGAACGAACCCGCCGGCAGCAATCGATAGCTCTCGATCACCAGTTAAAACCACAACAAATGCCCGCCAATCGCGAAGAACAGCAGCGTGAGGACCAGCCCGAAAAATGTGCCCAGCGCGCCCGACTGCGCGCCGCTATTGGGGTCAATCGAGGTCGCTATCGCGAGGCCCATCGTGCCCGCGATTTGCTCGGCTGCGATCAGCGGGACGGCAAAGGCCACTTGCAATGCAAAGCCCAGCGCAAGGCCGATGACGACCTCCTGGATAATCGCAAACACTGCGGCAAAGCTCATCATCTCGGGCACTTCCGGCACCGGCATCCATGTCGCGATGAAGAATCCGAGCGCGATGGCCAGCAAGGCGCGCAATTGCACCGGAACGGTCATCCCGCCCATCACCGGGACCGCCAGCAAAGCCGCGCCGATCCTGATCGACAGGAACAGCAGCTCCCACAATTGCGCTTCGATAGAGCCAAAGCCGGGGTCGAGGAAATTCACCGTACGGCGCTCAGAGCGCGACAGTGCCGATCTGGGCGAAAATCTCCCGTAGGAAATCCCCCAGAAGCGCCATCATGGTGCCGCCCAGAACCACAAACACCAGTGCGACAATGCCCAGCTTAGGCACGAAGGTCAGCGTCTGCTCGTTGACCGAGGTCGCCGCCTGAATGATCCCGACGATCAGGCCGATAGTGAGCGCCGCGAGCAGCACCGGTCCGGCGATCATCGCGGTCACAAACAAGGTCTGATCCGCGAGAGCGAGCAATTGCGCATCATCCTGCATCAGGCGAAACTCATCGCAAGACTGCCCATCAACAGCGACCAGCCATCGACCAGCACGAACAGCAGCAGCTTGAACGGCAGCGAGACAATCGTGGGCGACAGCATCATCATCCCAAGGCTCATCAAGACGCTGGCCACCACAAGGTCGATCACGAGGAAGGGCAAGAACAGCATAAAGCCGATCTGGAACGCGGTCTCCAACTCGCTCGTGACAAAGGCGGGCAGCAGGATCGAAAACGGAATGTCGGAAGGGCTGGCAAACTTGGCGCCGCCTGCGAGATCGGAGAACATCAGCAGGTTCGCCTCGCGCGTCTGGCGCACCATAAAGCTGTGAAAGGCGTCGCCCGCGCTCGCAATCGCGCCGTCTGCGGTCAACGCTCCGCTGGCATAGGGCTCGATTGCGGCGGTGTTCACCTCCGAAAGCGTGGGCGCCATGATGAAAGCGAAAGGAACAGAGCGAGACCTACCAGCACCTGAGTGGGCGGAGAACCTTGCAGGCCGAGCGCCTGGCGCAGGATCGACAGCACGATCAGGATGCGCAGAAAACTCGTCATCATTAGCACCAATCCCGGCAGGATGGTGAGCAGGCTCATCAGGATGAGCAATTGCAGCGAGAAGCTCAGCGGCGTGTCCTCGCCAGCGCCATCATCGCCCATTGCGCGTTCGATCGCGGTGCCGATGCCCGGCGTGTCAGTCGGAGGAATGGCAGCGGGCGCGGCGAAAGCGGCGTCCGTAACGCCAAACATGGTTAACGCGCATAAACCCACTGCGGCCAGAAAAGCGTGCAGCTGTTTCATCAGGCCTGCTCCGCCGCTTCTGTCTTTGCGCTGGTTGGACCGCTTTCGGTTCCAACCTCGCGCGCATCTGCTTCGCCGAGCCGCACCAAGCCATGGCGCGAGGCTCCAAGCAGAATCTCGCGCCCGTGAAAACGCACCACCGCCAGCTTCATCCCCGGAGCGACAAGGCTTGTCTCGACCAATTCGAGCGAGCGCCCTTGCGCGCCAAGTCCGACCATGCGTGATTGCAAATAACGCGTGAGTTTCAGGCTGCCCCAGATCAGCAAGGCAAGGATCGGCAATAGCAGAGCCAGCCGCGCAAAATATTCCAGCATCATGGCAATGACCCCGCTTCATCGAGCGGCGGCACGTCCGGGTCGGACGGTCCATCTTGCACAGGCCCATCTTGCACCGGCGCATCGGCGGCGGCGCTCGACACCGGCGCCGCATCATCGCCCGCAAGCGCCACGATCCGCAGCGCAAACCGTCCGTTCTGCGCGACCACTTCGCCATGCGCGATGACTTGGCCATTGGCGGTTACATCGAGCAATTCGTCGGTCAGCCGGTCCAGCGTCACAACGCTGCCCTCGCCAAGCCCGACAACGTCCTTCAACGCCATATCCGCGCGGCCCAGTTCAACCGATAGCCGCACAGTGACATCGCCAAAGCGATGGATCGCGGGGTTAAAAGCACTCATGATTGCAGCCTTTCAGCGCCGGTGTTTGATGATGTTCGAGGGAGCGCCGTTGTCCGTGTCAGGCAAAGCGCCATGCGGTCTTCCTGCGTGCCGGCGCTGCCATGCGCGATCACGCGCGAGCCGAGCCGCAGCGGAATATCGCGTGAAACGCTGATTGGAATCTCGTCGCCGGGCGCCAGTTTTTCGAGTTTGCTCAGCGACAGATCGAATTCGGCGAGCACTGCCTTTAACGGAAGCGGGATTGCGCCAAATGCTTGCTCACCGCTCTTGACCGAACCGTCAGGTTTCAGCTTCGATCCGCCCGCATCAAGGCCGGGAAGCAAGCCATCGAGCTGCTCGGCAGAGATTGCCAGCAATCCGGTCCATGGCGCGCGCTCACCCTCGGCAAAAACCACCGTAAAGAGCGCGCATGGCGTCTGAGGACCGAACGGCTTCAATCGCGTCGCGCTTTCGCTACGCACGATCACATCGCCTTTGGGCACTTCGGATGTGCCATTCTGGCTCGCGCTGGCAATTGCCTGGGCCACAAGGGTCGAGGCTTGATCAATCAACAACGCAGCCGAGCGCGGCAGGCTTTCGACCACATCGCCGCTATGCGAGCCGTCGCCGCCAAAAGACCGGTCGGTCAGCGCAATCGCGGTATCGTAGTCGAACGACAAAAGCAGTGTCTGGCTACCCAAGCCGCAGCGCAAGAGGCTGTTCGCGGCAATCGGACCGATGCAGTGAAAAATCTCTTCACCGGTCTGCCATTCGGGCTCGCTGATCGTCACATTGATCTGCCCACCCGAAAGCAATCCGGCAAATTCCTCCGCCAGCGCGCGACCAATATCACGTCGCCAGGACGCGATAGTCTCCGCGCGCTCCTCGGGACGCGGCCCACGCTCGGTCAGCTCGGCGCAATGCTGCGCCACGGCCCGCGCGGGGGCGAAGGTTTGCGCCATATTCATTGGACAAGAAACGCCTTGAAGTGGACGCCTTCGACGCCGCCATAGCCCTCGTTCTCTTCGAGCACCGCGTTGATCGCGTCGGCCAATCTCTTGGACAGCCGCTTGCGTCCTTCGACGCTGTAGACGTCGTCTTCAGGCGTAGCGGCAAGCTGGACCAGGATCGCAGACCGGATCGCCAGTTCGTGGGTCTTGAGCCATTGCAGCACACGCCCGTCGCGCTGGGTTGAGGCGGCAAGCTCGACCTGAATCAGGCCGGCTGTGTCGGAAAGATTGGAAGTGAAACCGTCTTCAAAGCTGTAATAGGCGGTGCGGTATTCGCTGCCGCCTTCGCCGTGAACGATCTCGATTGCCTCGTCGCCTTTGGCGTCGCCGGGCATCTCGTACGGATCGCTTTCACCTTTACGGACCAGCTTGGGCACATCGGCCTCTTGCGACACCTCGCCGCCCAGCAGACCTGCCGCAAACGCACCATAGGCCCCGCCCGCGCCAACGCCGAGCAGCAGAACCGCGCCAAGCAACATTTTGAGCATGCCGCCCTTGGGCTTGGCACCTTCATCCGTATTTTCGTCTTTGGCTTTCGCTTTGCCCTTGGCCACGACGTGTTAACTCCTCGCATTATCCAAGTGTGGATCAAGCGAACACGCCGTCCGCTCCATCATATCTTTTCGGTCCGGATAGTGCTCCGGATTGATCGCGGTCTCGGCTGTCCCGCGCTGCGTCATCGTGATGGCCCGAACGTGGTGAAGGCGATCCTTGCGCGGACCCTAGGGAAGACCCGTAGCGTGGATCGGATTGTGCGCCGGAGCCTTGGGCGTTGCTGCCCAAATTGCTGCCCGTGCTTTGCCCTTGCGATTGCTCCTGTCCGCGCTGGTTCGAGGCGTTGGCGCCGTCCTGTGAGGCTGCGACAGCGCGTTCGCTCAGCGCGGCCTGTATCGCGGGGACAAAGCCGGGATCGCGCGCGGCAAGCGTGGCGCGCAGGTCTGGGCCGGTCGTATCCAACCGCATGCTAACCACGCCGAATTCACCATGACGCATCAGTATCTCAGGACGACTAGATCGCCCTGCTTCACGTGCGCTGCTCAGTTGTTCAATCGCTTGCTCGATCTGCGGTGTGATGCGCGGATCGGTTCGCGACGCGTCTGCGTGCTGCGTGGGCGCAGTTGGCCCGATCGAAGGGCCTGCCGCAGCCGGTGCGCTAGGCTGCGATGTTGACTGTTGAATGACGGGTTGTTCCGGTGTTTGGGCCGTTTGAGCAATTGCAGCGGCGCTCGGGGCCTGCCCCTTGGGCGGTCGTGGGGCGTCATTCTCAAGCGATGCAGGATCAACTGACCGCTTGGCCGCTGAGGCGGGAGGTGCAACGCGAATCTGTTCTTCCGGTTTTGCCGTAGCGGATCGCTCGCGGGGTTCTGGGCTTTGAGACACAAGTATTGGAACTAGAGCTTTTTCACGCGACGATTGAACAACCGAGGCAGCGACTAGCTCAGTAGTCGCAGGCGCTGCACCACCCCCTTCAACGCCAGTTTCAGCCCGGATATTGCCCTCATTAGTCGAAATTGGAGCAGGCGCAGCCGGTGCAGTTCCGGGTAACGTGACCAACGTTTCCTCTTCGCCTTTTGCCAATGGCGATTGCGTGACTGCATTAGCGGATGTGCGGGTTTCGGCCCTTACGATACGCGGTGCAGTCTCACCCTTCAACACGACTTGAGAATGTTCGAACGTCCCGTGGCTGTTCGAGGTAATATGCTGGTCCGGTTCGATTATCGCCTGCTTTCCGGAGGTTCTGACCAACGGGTTTGCGTTGACTGTCGGGGTCAAAGCCTTTTTGGTCGGATTTGTGGGCTCGTTCACATGCTCTGCAAGCTTTGGATCCGCCTGAAGCCGGGTTGGAACAAGTGGCACCGCTTTGCCGGAGCTCGGCAGATGTGTGCCGTTTGGCTTAGATTGCGAGGACGTCTCGAGCAGCAGAGTATGTACCGGTGCTCCACGCCCGCGCTCAGCTCGATTCAGCACTGGTTCTGCGAGAATTTCGCCTGTGAACCTCCCAGAATTGCCAACGGCTTCGGGTGCAGAAGCATTGCTTTGTAGTGCGCTTGGTTGAGCAGCAACGGGTGGAGCGCTGTCGGCGTCAATTGAGGCCAACGCCCGTTTCGGAGCCTGGACCACATCGAGAGCCTTGGCAAAATCTGTTTTAATATCGGTGCTTTGCAGGCCCTCCCCATCCAGAATCCCGTTCGCATTTTCGCTTGCGGCTGCCCGAGCCATGGACCGGATATTGATCATATCCTTGTCAGACTGAGTCGGCAGAGTGGCGGGCAATGGCCCCGGCAATGCTGGCACTGAGTCTGCTACTATAGCTTTGAAAGACTCTGGGAGAATGGGGATCACTCTCGGCTCCTTGTTTGGTTTGCGTCAGGTATTGGAATTACTGGTCTGCAACTTGCGTGCCATTGCACCGCCGCCGGACCGCGAAGCCTCGCGCGCCGCCTCTGCCCGCGCCAGTTTGCGCCGCGCTTCGCCCGCCAGTTCTTCCATGCGTTGCAGCTTGTTTTCAGCGGTCGCGAGCGCCTCGACCTGCCAGTCGGCTTGCTGGCGAGCGTCATCACGCGCGCGCTGAGCGTCCCGTGCCATCTCGGCCAGCCCACCCGCCATCAGCCGCAATGCGCGCAGCTGCGCACCCGAACGGGCATCGCGGCGCGCGCCATATCCTTGCGCCATATCCGTGCTGCGCTGCGCCAGATCGTCGCTCTTGCGTTCTTCTTCGAGCGCATCCGCAAGCGCGCCCATCGCCTCGCGCCGGGCAATTCGCGCCAGCGTCATCTGCATCTTGGCCAGCCGCAATTGCCGCCGCTCACGCATCGGGCGTCAGCTCCACCAACTGTGCCATGGAAGCATCCATACCAATCGCCGTCCCGCGCGGTTGCTGCAGGAACGCATCGATCGTCACAGACACCTCCAGCGCCTGATCGAGCAGCGGGTCCGACCCGGCGCGATAGGCTCCCATCATCACCAGATCGCGGTTGTCCTCGCGCGCGGCGATCAAAGCGCGCACTTTGCGCGCCGCCTCGTTGATCTCGGGTGGCAGGAGATCGTGCATCACCCGGCTGAGCGAGGCGGGCATATCAATCGCGGGATAATGACCCCGCTGCGCCAGATCGCGCGACAGCAGGACATGTCCGTCAAGGATCGCGCGCGCGGTGTCGACCACAGGGTCCTGCGCATCATCGCCATCGGCCAGCACTGTGTAGAGCCCCGTAACTGCACCGCCCGTACGCGCCGAATTGCCCGCGCGCTCGACCAGCTTGGTGATTGTCGCCAGCGCGGAAGGCGGATAACCACGCGCCGCGCCCGGCTCACCCAGCACCAGCGCCAATTCGCGCGCCGCATGGGCGACCCGCGTCAGGCTGTCGAGCACCAGCAAAACCTTCTTACCCTGCGCGCGGAAATACTCGGCGACGCTTGTTGCGTATTGCGCAGCGCGCAGCCGCAGATTGGGCGCATGGTCGGCGGGCACGGCGACCACCACCATCCGCCCGCGCTGCGTGCCCGACATATGCCTTGCGACAAAATCCGACACTTCACGCGCGCGCTCTCCGATCAAGGCAACCACCGTCACATCCGCAACCGCATGGCCTGCAACCGTGTCAATCAGCACAGATTTCCCGACCCCCGACCCGGCGATGACGCCCATCCGCTGACCCACACCCATAGTCGCGAGCGCGTTGATAGCGCGCACGCCGCAATCGAAGGTTTGCGTGACAGGAGCGCGTTCCAGCGCCCCTTCGCGATGACCGGCCAGCGGCCATTGCTGCGACAGGTTGAGCGGTGGTCCGTCATCAATCGGTTGGCCCAACCCATTCACCGCGCGGCCCAGCAAAGCCTCGCCAACCCGCATCGTCCCGGGATCACCGCAAGCGCGCACAGGCGCATCGGGATGCAACAGAACCGTATCGCCGAGCAGCATCATCATCGAATGCCCGCCGCGAAAACCGATAACTTCGGCAAGGCATTCACCACCATCCTCGGTCGCAATCGCCCCTAGCGAGCCGATGGGCAGGGGAAGCCCCGCAACCTCTATCAAGCCACCATCGCACGCCACCACCCGCCCGCTCAGGACAGGGCCAGCGTCAATGGTGGCACCGCGAATCCGGGCCAGCTCAAGCTGTAACTCGGCAATCATCCCTTGAGCGCTGTTTCTATCGCCCGGCGCCATGCAGCGGGGCCGTCATGCACCGCGCCATCCGCCGATGCGAGGCGCAGAGAGCCGCGTTCGAGCGCGGGATCGGCTTCAACCTTCCACCCTTCCAATGCGTCTTCGCCCAGCATGGCGATGTCTTCGGGGTGCAGGTGCAGCACCGCATTGCTACTGACGCTTCCCATGCGCTCTGCTGCGGCAGAGCAGCGTTTCAAAAGCGCTTCGCGGTCCACAGCCGCTTCGCCCAGAACCTGCGCGCATAAAGCGAGCACTGTGTCCGCCAGATCAGCGGCAAGGCTATCAAGCACAGTTTGATCAAATGTACGAAAGGCTATTCTTAGTGTGCGGTGATGCGCGCTGGCTTGCTCCGCTTCGGCCAATGCCGCAGCCCGTCCCGCCGCCTCGCCCTCGGCAAAGGCAGTTGCGATTTCGTCCGGTTGAGGGTCCTCGTCTGCCGGAGCTTGATCCGTGGGACCGTCATCCGGGACGGCTGGCGCAAAGGGTGTGCCCACAGCAAATCCGTCGCGAACATCAAGCGCGGCCATCCAGGCAGGTGTTGTAGTCTGCGCGCTATCGCTCTGCGCGATCCAGTCAGACGAACTCGCCATCGTCGCCTCCCATCGCGATCTCTCCCGAATCCGCCAGAGCGCGCGCCACTTCGACAATCTTGCGCTGCGCCACCAGAACATCGGCGCGGGCCAAGCGACCGCGCATGTCGATTTCGTCGCGAATACCGTCCGCCGCGCGGCTCGACATCGCGCCGAAGAACGGCTCGCGCTCGGCTTCCTTGAGGCCCTTGAGCGCATCGACCAAGGCTTCGTTGTCCACGTCGCGCAACAGGCGGCCCATGGCCTGACGATCCAGATCGAGCAGCATTTCGAAGGTGAACATTTCCTCTTCGATGGCTTCGGCCAGCGAGGAATCGTTCTGGGCAATCGCAGGCAAGACAGTGCGCGCCAGTTCGCCTTCGGCAAGGTTGATAAGGTTAGCCGCCTCGCGCGGGCCACCCAGCGCCAGCGCGCTTGTGCCAAAGCTCGCGCCGATCCGTTGCGAGAGCAGACTATCGATCATTTCAATCGCTTGCTGCCCCACCGGTCCCATCTTGGCGACGCGGGTGACCACAGCGGATTGCAGGTCTGCGGGCAGAGCGGAAAGCACTTCGGCGGCGGGCTCGGGTTCGAGCAGCATCAGCAAGGCGGCAACCACCTGCGGGTGTTCGTCCTCGACCAGCCGCACCAAGACGCTCGGCGCAAGCCAGCGCGCCATTTCGATGCTGCGGGGGCGCGCTTCGGGTTCGATCCGCTGCATCATGCTTTCGGCCTTGGTGCTGCCAAGCGAGCGTTCGAGCAATGTGCGCACCTGTCCGCTGCGATCTTTCGCGGGCAGAACCTCGCGGTCCGCCTCGCCGACAAAATCGAGCAGCGCTTCGGAAATGCCGGTCTGGTCGATTTCGCCCAGCGCAACCATCGCTGCGCCCAACCGCTCCAGCTCGTTAGGGCCGAGCCGCGAGAGCAATTGCGCCGCTTCCTCATCATCGAGCAGCATCAGGAACACCGCCGCGCGGTCCACCCGGCTCATCGGCGGGGGACCGGCTTCTTCAGTCAGCTCATCGTCATCTATCGTATCGTTACGCATCACGCGCTGTTGCCCTCACTTGCTGGCGGCTCGAGCATGCGTTGCAGCGCTTCGACCGCGCGGTCAGGTTGAGAGGCGGCCAGTTTGCGCGCCAGTTCGACCTGTTGTGGCAATTGTCCGCTGGCGACTTCGTTGCTGAGTTGGCGCTCGGGGTCCTCCTCGAGGTCTTCGTAATCGTCGAACTCGTCTTCGCTCTCTTCGCTCTTGGCGGGCGCGCCACCAGTCAAACGCTTGATCAGAGGACGCACCGCAAGGAACAGCACCAGCAAGACAGCGATCAAGGCAGTTCCGTAACGAACCGCCATCGCGAACCACGGCTCTTCATAAAAGGCGAGCGGTTCGAGTTCGGTCGATTCAAACGCGCCGACCACCACTTCGACCTGATCCCCGCGCTCGGCATTGGCGCCAACGGCGGCGGTTACGAGGTCCTGTAACTTTGCGGCAGTCAACGGCGCGGCGGCTTTGAGCGCTTCCTCGCTGATCGCGACGGCAACCGAGAGTTTGACCAAGCCCCCAGGGCGCGTGGCGGTGACGGCCACTTCGCGGTCGAGTTCATAGCTGCGCTGCGCGGCGGTTTCGGTGTCCGTCGTCGCGGCGGCCTGTGCAGCCGGCGTGGCTTCGTTCGGGTCTGGAGCGCCATCGACGAGCGCCGCGTCGGGCGGAGGGGTGTTGGCTGTCACGCCGGGCACGCCGCCTGCGCCGGTCTCGCCCGTGCGGGTCGCGCTGCGCTCGCTTTCGCGACGCACGACGCCTTCGGGTTCGTAGGTTTCGCGCGCGGAGGTGACCTCGTTCTGGTCAAGCTCAACCTGCACCTGGCTGGAGAAATTGCCTTCGCCCAGAAGCGGCGTCAGCAAGGCCGAAAGCTGGTCGCCCAGCTTGGCTTCAAACTCGCGCTGAAGCGTCAATCCGTCGAGTGAAGTGTCGCGGTCCGAAGAGAGCAACCGCCCGTTCTGATCAACCACGCGCACCGAATCCACCGGCATTCCGGGCACCGAGCCGGACACAAGGTTTACAATCGCTTCGACCTGGCTTTGCGCGAGCGTCCGCCCGCCCGCGAGCCGCAGCATCACCGATGCCGTGGGCGCGTTGGACTGGCGCACAAAGGCGGAGCGTTCCGGCGTCGCCAGATGCACGCGGACCGCTTCGATCCCGTCGATTTCGCGGATGGTGAGCATCAATTCGCGCTCGCGCGCCATTTTCAACCGTTCGCCTTCCAGCGTGCGGCTGGAGCCGAGCGGGATCGAATCGAGCATCTCGCTAGCCCCCTGCGGCGCGGCAATTCCAGCATCGCTCGCCACCAGCATCCGCGCGCGATAGACATCGTCTTCGGAGACGGTGACCATGCCGGTGCCGCTGTCGATCGTATAGGCGATCCCGCCGCTTTCCAGCGTCTCGACCACCTTGCCGCGTTCGGCATCGGTGAGGCTGGAATAGAGGATCCGTTGCGGTCCCTGTGACAGCGTCAGATAAAGCGCAGCGATTGCCGCCACCGCGCCAAGCCCGATGATCGCAGGCAAAGCGCGGCGCACAGCCGGCTGCTGCATGAAAGCGCTGAGCCGAGCGCGAAAATCGCCCTGCGCGGCAGGATCGCTAACCGGCAGGCCAGCGCCCTCAGCGGGAACGGGAAGTGCAGCGTCAGCCACTTATCAGCTCCCCATCCGCATAATGTCTTGATAGGCCGAGAGCAGCTTGTTGCGCACTTGCATGGTCGCTTCGAAGGCCACGCCGGCTTCCTGACGCGCCAGCATCACTTGCGCGATGTCGGTGACTTCGCCGCGCTCATAGGCGGCCTGCATCGCGCCGGAGCGCTGCTGAGCCGCGTTCACCTCTTTCAAAGCGCCCGACAGGGTGTCGGCGAAGCCCTCTGCCGGAGCGACAGGCTTCGCGGCGGTTGATGCACCGGTATCGCTTGCCGCGCGCACATCCTTGATCGCCTGATTGCGACCCAGCACTTCCTGGCGCAGCGCCATCACGTCCTGAATGCCAAATCCGGGGCGGATCGCGTTCATGCTTCACCTCCCGCAGCCATCAGGCCGGATTCGCGCATCGATGCGAGGCGGTAACGCAATGTGCGCTCGGAAATGCCAAGGCTGCGCGCGGTCTTTGCGCGGTGTCCGCCATGGCTGTCGAGCGCATCGAGGATTGCCTGCGCTTCGGATTGAAACGCGATGTCGGACAGCGACTGCTTGCCATTGGATGCGGCGGGGGCAGCTTCGGCTTCGATCGAACGGACCGATTGGTCGAAAATAATGTGCTCGGCTTCGATGCAGCGCGCATCGCCCGCCATCAGAATCGCGCGGCGAATAACATTCTCAAGCTCGCGAACATTGCCCGGCCAGCTGTGCCCTTCGAGCAGCGCCAAAGCGTCTTCGCTCAGCCATTGCGGCTGATCATCGCGGCAGGCATGGCGCAACAGCATCGCAAAGGCGAGCGGGGCAATATCCCCATGGCGCGCGCGCAAGGCGGGCAGTTCGAGCGGAAAGACATTGATGCGATAGAGCAGGTCTTCGCGGAACCGGCCCGCTTCAACTTCGCCGGAAAGCGTCCGGTTGGTGCAGGCGATGATCCTGACATCAACCGGAATGGGCTTTGTCGCGCCCAGCGGCAGAACCTCGCCCTCTTGCAGGGTGCGCAGCAGCTTGGCCTGCAAGGGGAGTGGCATTTCGCCGATCTCGTCGAGCAGCAGCGTCCCGCCATGCGCGGCGCGGAAAAGGCCCTCGCGCGCTTCGCCAGCGCCAGTGAACGCGCCCTTGCGGTGACCGAACAAAAGCCCTTCGAGCATCGCTTCGGGCATGGCCGCGCAATTCACTGCGACAAACGGTTTGGAGGACCGCGGCGAAAGCCGGTGAATGAAGCGAGCGAAAACTTCCTTACCGGTGCCCGTTGGCCCTTCTATCAAAACCGGGATCGGGCTTTTGGCAATCCGCTCGGCGAGCGTCAGCAGCGCGAGGCTCTGTTCATCACCCGCAACCGGCCAGCCACCTTGCGCAGCAATAGCCATAAAGGCGGAACGTGCGGCGCTCTGATCGGCAGGATCGTAAGCGAGCAGCGTCCGATTGTCGGACAGGTGTGAGAGCCGGGGTCGGTCATCAACACGCAGATCAAGCTCGATCCGGTCATCGCGTCGACCGCCGGGCGGGCAAGCAAATCGCCCTTCCTCACCAAGTGTTAGTCGATTTTGCTGCCAGCTCGTCGCGAGCAAAGGCAGTGTCGCTCCCAGCAAAACGCTATGGCGCGTGGCAATATCGTACGACGATATCCCATTCTCGCCATTGGCGTTAAGGATTGTGGAATCGATGGAAGACGGCCTCATATGTGCACCCCGTTGAACTTTCAGGT